>DATEKS010000164.1:0-13051 GCA_035277325.1 Rhodanobacter sp. | reverse complement strand
GCCGGAGAATCAGAGTGGAGCCCAAACCTATGGCACCTTTGCAAGCAACAACGCAACGCGTCTCAATGTGATCTATGCGGGCGGCAACGACGGCTTGATGCATGGTTTCGAGGCGGGCTCCTTTGATGCCAGCGGCAACTTTGTCAACACCAGCAACGATGGCAAGGAGGTGATCGGGTACATGCCAGCCAATGTGTTGGCCAGCAAGGCGGTGTCGCTCACCGATCCCAAGTACTCCCACGATTACATGGTAGATGCGACACCAGCTGTAGGCGACCTGTTCTACGGCAACGCATGGCATACGTGGCTGGTCGGCGGAACAGGCTCCACCGGCAAGGAGATCTACGCTCTGGACATCACCAATCCTGGCAATTTCTCCGAGGCCAATGCGGGCAGCCTGGTGATTGGCGACTGGACCAATACTTCGACAGGGTTGTCGAACCTGGGCAACACGGTGGGTTCGCCGATCATTGCACGTATGCACAATGGCCAGTGGGCAATCATCTTTGGCAATGGTCTGGGCAGCGGCACGAGCGCTGGCGTCTACATCGGCTTGGTGGATAAGACCACGGGCACGGTGACGTACCAGTTCCTGGACACTGGGGTCGGTTCGTCGACCAGCGCCAATGGTATCGCCTATGTCACCTCGGTGGACCTGGATGGCGATCACGTTGCGGATTACCTCTATGCCGGTGACCTGCAAGGCAATGTCTGGCGTTTCGATGTGACCAGCAGTGATGCCAGCAAATGGAACGTATCAACCTTTGGCAACAAAGCGGCAACGCCACTGTTCGTGGCCAAGGATGCCTCCAACAATCTCCAGCCGATCACCACGGCAATCGTTGCCGCCGCGATCCAGACCAGCAGCATGAGCCGCACCATGCTGTATTTCGGCACTGGCCAGAAGACACCACAGACAGCCACATCGGGCGACACATACGCCAGCGGAGCCCAAACCTTCTATGGCATCTGGGACTGGGACATGGACGGCTGGAACGGCAAGTCCAGCGTGAAGTACGCGTCATTGACCGAAACCCAGAGTTTCACGCGCAGCAATTTACTGGCACAGATTGCGACAGAAGCCGCGGCGACGGGTAGCGGCGCGGTGCAGGGTTATCGTTCGTTACCCACCGGAACCCAGGTCTGCTGGCAGGGAACAAGCACCTGTGCGTCAGGGAATACCCAGTACGGCTGGCTGTACGATTTTCCGACCGCCGGCGAACAGATCATCTATAACCCCACGATCATCGATGGCGCGGTGGTAGTGCAAACGGCGATTCCGCCGTCAGTATCGGCAATCCAGTGCAATGCGGGCACCCAGACCGGCTGGACGATGGCGTTCGACCCGGCCAGTGGGGGTGGCTTGCCGGAAGGTTTCTTCCCAAATTCCAGCGGCGCGTTTGGAACCAACAGCGATGGCACCGTGATCAGCGGTGTGCAGCTCAACGCCGTGGGCACACCGACCACCGTCACCTACCAGGGGCAGATCTATATGGTGACCCAGACTGTCAAGGGTTCGGCCGCGCTCAGCAAGGTGAACCCGCCCAGCGCCAACAGCAATACCCGCGTCTCCTGGCGCGAGATCAGGAATTGAGCATGAGCATTCGGCATTCTTCCGCTTCGTCCCGCTTCGGTTCGCAAGGGTTCACCCTGCTTGAGCTGATGATCGTGGTGGCAATCATCGCGATACTCGCGGCGATTGCGATCCCTTCGTATACAAACTATGTAGTCAAGACCAATCGAGCCGCGGCCGAAGGCTGTCTGTCCCAGTATGCGAGCTATATGGAGCGCTTCTACACCAGCAATCTACGCTACGACGAGGTGCCGGCCAGTTCGGGAACCGCGGCGGGTACGCCGAATCCGGTGACCACCTCGCCGGCAACTCTGGTGCTGGACTGCGCGACGACAGCGCAAACGGGCAACAGCTACAAATACAGCACGCCTGCGGTTTCAGCGACGGCCTATACTCTCCAGGCCACACCAGTTAACGCACAACTGACGCGCGATACGCAATGCGCCAACCTGACACTGGATCAGACAGGCACACGCAAAATCAGTGGCACGGGCACCGTAGCCCAGTGCTGGGGCGGTTGAGAAGGGCATTGTGGGGAGTGAGCCTCAGCTCTCCGCCCATTGCCGCAGCAGGTTGTGGTAGGTACCCGTGAGCTGCAGCACGGCATCGCGGTCGGCACCGGTGGCGGTGAGGCGCTGGATCGAGGCGTCCAGTTCGTACAGCAGGCGGCGGCGGCCGTCGTCGCGCACTAGGCTCTGCACCCAGAAGAACGCAGCCATGCGCGCGCCGCGTGTCACCGGCTGCACGCGGTGCAGGCTGCTGGAGGGGTAGATGATGGCGTCGCCGGCGGGCAGCTTCACTTCGTGCTCGCCATAGGTGTCGCTGACGATCAGTTCGCCGCCGTCGTAGTCGTCCGGTTCGCTGAGGAACAGCGTGCAGGAGATGTCGCTGCGCAGCCGCTCGCCGTTCGGCAGGGCCATCACCGAACCGTCGACGTGCATGCCGTATTCGCCGCCGCCCTCATAACGGTTGAAGCGTGGCGGCAGCGTGCGCAGCGGAAGGGTGGCGGCGTGGTAGAGGGGGTTCTTCGCCAGCGCGGCGAGCACGATGCGGCCAAGTTCCTCGCGCAGCGGCGAGGCATCCGGCAGTTGCCGGTTGCGCTTCACCTGTGCGCCCTGCGCGCCCACGGTTTCGCGGCCGTCTGCCCAGTCGGCGGCATCGAGCGCGGCGCGCAATTGTTGCAGCTGTTCGCGGTCGAGGATGTCAGGGATGTGCAGCAGCATGGGTGGATTCCTCGACGAGGCTGGTCTTGCCGATTTTCTCCCGTCGTACTTGCAGGGGAGGTTGGATGGGGCATTGGAGAATAGAACACCCACTCCAGCCCTCCCCTGCAAGCAGGGGAGAGGCACATCAGAAGCGGAAGTTCGCCGTCAGCATGCCGGAACGCGTTGTGCTCGGGATGTAACGGTAGCCGCTCTTGTTGATTGACGCGGCGTAGTGCTTGTCGAACAGGTTGTAGAGGTTGAGCTGCAGGTCGAGGTGCTTGTTGACTGTGTAGGTCGCCATGGCGTCGAACACCCAGTAGGCCTCCACGTATTTCGGTGTGCCGATCGCGCCATCGGTACCGCGCTGCATCTCGCCGGAGTAGCGCGCACCGCCGCCGATGACGAGGCCGAACGGCAGGCGGTAAGTAGTCCAGCTGGTGAACGCGCTCTTCGGCGTGTAGGCCAGCACGTTGGAACCGTCGGCGGCGGGCGCCGAGCCGTTGGTGGCGCCGCTGAGGGCACCATGGCTGGTGCTGGTGTGCATGCTGGTGAAGCCGGCGTTGACCGCCCAGTTCCTGGTGATCTGGCCGACGGCGGTGAGCTCCACACCCTGCACGCGCTTGTTCCCGACCTGGTACCACAGCAGCGTGGTGGGATCCTGCTCCAGTTCGTTGCTGACGGTGGTGCGGTAGAGCGCCGCGGTGAGCAGCAGGCGTTCGTCGAACAGGTTCCACTTCGTGCCGAGTTCGGCGGTGCGGGCCTTCTCCGGGTTGAGCGCGGGGTTGTCCACGCTGTTTGCGGATGAGCTGAACGACAGACTGTTGCCGCCCGGCGGCTGCGCGGCGGTGGCGAGGTTGGCGTAGATGCTGCCGTTCGCGGCCGGCTTGTAGATCACGGCGAGCTGCCAGCTCGCAAGATTGTCAGACTTGCTGGCATCGACGCCGGGCACGATGGTGCCGGTGGCCAGGCTGCCGCAGGCCGGCGCGCTCCTGCCGCCGCAGGCGACGGCGCTGCTGAAGTCGGTGCTGTAGTGGTCGAGGCGCGCGCCGGCGTTGACCTGCCACTGCTCGTTGAACTTCAGCGTGTCGAACACGTAGGCGCCCGCCGTGCTGGTCTTGCCGTTCGTCCAGCCGCCGTTGGGACCGTAGTGCAGCGCGTTGCCGACGTCGGGGTTCGGGGCGTACAGGTTGGCTGCCGGCCAGGTACTGCCGTTCAGCGCGGCGAGCGTGATCGTGTCCGCCGTCTCCCGGCTCAGCTCGATGCCGGTGCTCAGGTTGTGCGTGATCGAGCCGGTGGCAAAGTTGGCGGTGAGGTTGAACTGGTTGGCGACGATGCGGTTGGTCTGGTCCTTGAAGTTCGGGTTGCTGCGTGCAAGGGTCCAGGTTGAAGGAGCGCTCGGGTCGGGCGTCCGGATGTTGGCGGCGTTGGCCAGGAACGAGGTCAGCAGATAATCCTCGTGCGTGCGGCCCCAGCGCAGGGTGTCGTGCAGCGACACGTCTTCCGAGAAGTCGTGCTGAAGGATCGCGGTGAACATGTCCTCGACGACGTGGTCGTGGTCCTGGCTGGTGCCGTAGAAGTTGTCGGGATCGACCTTGGGTGCGCTGCCGATGAAGGGGCGCGTCGGATCGGGCGAGGAGTAGCCGGGCAGGCCGATGGAGGGGACGCCGCCGTCGGGCACGTTGTCCTGCTTCACGTGCAGATAGTCGAGGTAGACGCGCGTGGGCGTACCCAGCCCGAAAGCGAGCGAAGGCGCCACGCCCCAGCGCTTGTTCTTCACCTCGTCGCGGCCGGGTACGCCGCTGTCCTGGCCGAGTACGTTGAGGCGGAAGGCGGCATTCGTGCCGATCTGCCGGTTCCAGTCGGCGGTGGCGCGCTTCTGGTCGGAACTGCCCCACGACAGCGAACCGGACATCGCGTTGCCGAGCAGCGGCTGCTTGGTCACCATGTTGATCGCGCCGGAGGGCGCGGTGCGGCCGTACTCCGTGCTGTCCGGGCCCTTGGTCACTTCGACCTGCTCGATGTTGAACACGTCGCGCGAGATCGTGCCGAGGTCGCGCACGCCGTCCACGAAGATGCTGCCGGAAGTGTCGAAACCGCGCATGAAGATGGCGTCGCCGGTGCTGGTGGATCCGTTCTCGCCCGCGAAGAACGTGCCCACGCCGGGGGTGTTGCGCAGCGCCTCGGTGAGCGTGGTGGCGCCCTGTTCGTGGAGCAGCTCGTTGCTGATGACCATGATGGTCTGTGGCGTGTCCACCAGCGGCTGGGTGAACTTGGGCGATGACACCTGATCGACCTTGTATGGCACGGCCGTGCCTTCCACGGTGACGCCCGGCAGGCGCTTGGCCGCGGCGACCTGGGCGTCGGTGCTGGGCGAGGGAGCATCGGTTGCCATGGCCGGCAAGGCCAGCGCAAGGCTGGTCGCCAGCGTGGCGGCGGTGAGCGAAGGCACGGCGCTGCGGCGCATCACGGGGTGCTTGCGGCTCTTGACGAAGTCCATCAGGAAAACTCCACGGCAATTCGGGAAAGGGGATGGCTTGGGAGCCTTGGCATGGCGACCGGCCGGATGCCTGGGCAGGCATGGGGGCGTCGCGGCGGTCGGCGAACCTTGCGCATGGGGAGGGCGCGGCAGGCCCTCGGTGAACCCGCGGCAAGATAAGGCAAACGAGAATGATTCGCAATATTTGAATGATGGCTTGACGGTGCAAGCGCCGACCATGGTCGGCTCGGCAGCACTAGTTCACGGCGTTACCCTGCAGGGAGGCCGCATCACGAGGAGAACAAGGTCATGCGCATACTGGTCGTGGGAGCCGGTGCCACCGGTGGCTATTTCGGTGGGCGTCTGCTGCAGGCGGGACAGGACGTGACCTTCCTGGTGCGCGAAAAGCGCGCGGCGCGGCTGGCGCAGCACGGCCTGCGCATCCGCAGTGCGCTGGGCGACGCCGACCTCGCCGCGCCGCCCACCGTCACCGCGGCGACGCTGCGCGAGCCGTTCGATCTCGTGCTGCTGAGCTGCAAGGCCTGGGACCTGCCGCAGGCGATCGACGACATAGCGCCCGCCATGGGCGAACACAGCGCGGTGCTGCCGATCCTCAACGGCATGCGCCAGCTCGACCTGCTCGATGCGCGCTTCGGCGCCGCGCGCGTGCTCGGCGGGCAATGCGTGATAGCCGCCACGCTGGATGCCGACGGCAACGTGCGCCACCTCAACCGTTCGCACAGCCTCGGTTTCGGCGAGCGCGACGGCGGCGACTCCGCGCGCGTGCAGCGCATCGCGCAGACACTGGCCGGCGCGAACTTCGAGTCGCGCGCGAGTAGCCACGTCATGCAGGACATGTGGGACAAGTGGGTCTTCCTCGCCAGCCTCGCTGGCATCACCTGCCTGATGCGCGCGCCGGTGGGCGACATCGTGGCCGCGCCCGGCGGTCGCGAGGCGGCGCTGGCCCTGCTCGACGACTGCCGCCGCATTGCCGCCGCCTGTGGCCACGAACCGCGGGAGACGGTAATCGAGCGCGCCCGCGGAATGCTCACCGAAGCCGATTCCGGCTTCACCGCCTCGATGATGCGCGACCTCGAACAAGGCCATCGAGTCGAGGCCGACCATGTGATCGGCGACCTGCTGGCGCGCGGGGAGGCGCATGGCGTGGATGCGCCGCTGCTGCGCCTGGCGTATGCGCACCTGAAGGCGTACGAGTCGCGCAGGGAGCGCAAGTAAGACAAGGGCATCGCGGCACGGTAACGTGGCGATGTCGCACTGTCTGGGGCATGGAGACGGGTTGTTGCAGGAACGAAGCGGTTCGAGCCGTCGCGTCGACCCGAATCGCTTTGTCACTCACGGATTGCCGGCCGGTACAGCGCGAGGCCGAATCAGCCCGAATCCCCGGTGCGGCGGTTACTGCACCTTTGCCAGCTTCGCCTTCAGCTCCACCCCAGACATCAGGAAGCCGACGTGGCACTCGTAGTTCTGGCTGTCGCGGTATTCGCTGCCGTTGTAGTTGCTGACGATGTCGGTGACCGCGTTGGCGCCGGCCTTCTTCGCGTCGTCCTGCAGGGTGATCAGGGCGGATTGCAGGGCCCAGTCGCAGGTGGCCTGATCCTTCTTGCCGAAGGCGTTGGTCTTGCGGGTGACGTCCACGTTGTCGTTCACCACGGTGACGTTGCCGGAGGGCGCAGCGCCCGCGAGGTAGAACTTCACGCTACCGTCCAGCTTGCCGCTGGCGGTGGCGGCCTTCAACGCATTGTCGAACGCCAGGTGCACCACCTTGTCGGCGGCGTGACTGGCCATCGGTGCGGCGGCGAGCAGGGCGGCGATGGCGAGGGTCTTGGCATGCATGCGGTGCTACTCCTTGCAGGTTGATGGCTTGCGGGTTGGATGGGGTGAATGGCTATGGTCAGCACAGGCCGCCGTTGACGGCGAGCACCTGGCGGGTGATGTAGCCGGCTTCCGCGCTCGCCAGGAAGGCGACTGCGGCGGCGACTTCCTCCGGCGTGCCGGCGCGCTGCGCGGGAATGGCCTTGAGGATTTCCTCCACCGGCACGTCGGCATCGAGCATGTCTGTGTCGATAAGGCCTGGCGCCACGCAGTTCACGGTGATCCTGCGCTTGGCCAGTTCCACCGCCAGCGCCTTGGCCGCGCCGATCACGCCGGCCTTCGAGGCGCTGTAATTGACTTGGCCGCGGTTGCCGATCAGCCCCGACACCGAGGTGATGCAGACGATGCGGCCCGGCGCGCGGCGGCGGATCATCGGCATCACCAGCGGATGCAGCACGTTGTAGAAACCGTCGAGGTTGGTGCGCAGCACGCGGTCCCAGTCCTCGTCGGAGAGCGCGGGGAATGCGCCGTCGCGGGTGAGACCGGCGTTGCACACCACACCATAGGGCGCGCCATGCTGTTCCACGTCGGCTTCCAGAGCGGCGCGGCAGGCGGCACGGTCGGCAATGTCGAACTGCAGCACACGCGCGGTGCGGCCCATGTCCTCGATTTCCGCGCGCACCGCCTCGGCCTCGTCGCGCTTCGCGCGGCAATGCAGGACGAGGTCGTGGCCGTCTTGCGCCAGCCGCAGCGCGATCGCGCGACCGATACCGCGACTGGAGCCGGTGACCAGGATGGTGTCAGCCATGACGGGGTTCCGTTGTGTGGGACTGGAGCAGCGCGCTGGCGTCGGGCGGGCTGAACACGGTGAGCCGTGCCTCGGCCAGCACGCCCGACGCCTCGATGCGGCAGACGAAGACGCCCATGCCCCCGTCGTCGTGGAAGTCGCGTCGCGCTTCGATGCGCAACGCGCTGCCCGGCTCAAACGCGGCCACGTTGCAGGTGTAGTGGCGGGTGCCGAGCAGGAAGCCCAGTCGCACCGGCTCGCCTGCCGCCTTCGCCTGGCAACCGGCCCAGGCGGCGATGGCCTGCGCCATCAGCTCCACGCCCATCCACGCGGGCAGCGTGCCGTCCGCGTCGTGAAACAGGCCGGATGCCGGGACGCGCCGACTGCACACGGCATGTTCGGGGCCGTGTTCCAGCACCGCGTCGAGCAGGATCATCTCGCCCGCGTGCGGCAGCAGTTCGGCGATGGGCCAGGCCGTCATGCGGCATCCCCCAGGATCAGGCAGGCATTGTTGCCGCCGAAGGCGAAGGAGCTGCTCATCAGCCGGCGCGGCTTGCCGTCCGGCAGTCGCGCACCGGCCTCGACGAAATGCAGTGCGGGCAGCTCGGGATCAGCCATGCCGTCCCATCGCTGCGGCGGCAGTCGGCCGTCGCGCAGGCTGAGCCAGCAGAACGCCGCCTCCAGCGCACCGGCGGCAGCCAGGGTATGGCCGGTGAGCGGCTTGGTCGACGAGCACGGCACGCCATGCGGGAACAGCGCAGTCACCGCCTGCGCCTCCATCGCGTCGTTGTGCGTGGTGGCGGTGCCGTGCAGGTTGAGGTAGTCGATCTGCTCGGGCTCCAGCCCGGCCTGCGCCAGGGCGGCGTGCATCGCCTGCCGGGCGCCCAGGCCTTCCGGGTCGGGTGAGGACATGTGGTAGGCGTCCGAACTGGAGCCCGTGCCGAGCAACTGCACCGGGCTGCGTTCGCGCGTCATCAGGAACAGCGCGGCCGCCTCGCCGATGTTGATGCCGCGCCGCTCGCGCGAGAACGGATTGCAGCATGCGGGATCCATCGCGCCCAGCGCATGGAAGCCGTTCAGCGGCAGCCGCGCCAGCGTGTCCACGCCACCGCAGACCACCGCGTCGCAGAGGCCGGCCTGCAGCAGCCGCTGCGCGCTGATCAGCGCGCGCGCGCCGGCGGTGCAGGCGGTGGAGATCGTGTAGCAGGGGCCGGCCAGTTCCAGCCACTCGGCGAGGAACTCGGCGGGGCCGGCCAGTTCCTGGTGCGCGTAGCGGTAATCCGCCGGCCAGGCGCTGTCGCGGCGATAGTCGGCGAGGCCGTCGGTGGCTTCCTCGATGCCGCCGGTGCTGGTGCCGAGCACTACGCCAACGCGCGTGCCGCCATGGTTTGCGATAGCCGTCCGGATGTCCGTTTCGATTTCCTGCGCCGCGACCAGCAGCAGGCGGTTGCAACGGTTGTCGCGCGTGGTGGCGAGCGCTTCCGGGATGGCGGGCAGCGGCGTGCGCACCGCTCCCAGCGGTGGTGTGTGCCCTGGAATCCAGCCGGGTTCCGCGTGAAGGCCGTGCTCCTCGCCGGCGAACAGCGCCTCGGCTACTGTGGCCTTGCCCGCGCCCAGCGCGCAGACCACGCCCAGCGCGTTGAGGAAGGTCGCGCTCATGCCAGCGCCGGTTTGCGGGCGGCCACGTTCACCAGGGTTTCCTCGCGCAGACCGGGCGGCGGCGGGGCGCGCAGGCCCCAGCGTTCGAGCAGGCCGAAGTCCTTCGCCCGGCTCCACCACAGGTAGGGCAGCGAGACGTTGGCGTCGGCGAACTCGAAACCCTGCGCGCGCAGCATCGCGAGGTAGCCGTCGGCGCTCTTCTGCACATGCATCGGGTGGCGGAAGAACCAGCGGATCACCCAGCTGTCGATGTAGGCCTTGGTGGACTCGGCGAACAACAGTCGGCCGCCGGGTTTCAGCACGCGCCAGAACTCGGCCAGTGCGCGTTCCTGCTCGACCAGGTGGTGGAAGGTCTGGTGACAGAACAGCACGTCCACGCTGGCGTCGGGCAGGTCGATGTGCGCGCAGTCGGCGGCGATCAGCTCCACGGCTATGCTTTCGCGCTGCGCCTCGGCGCGCGACAGCGCCAGGCTGTTCGGATCGGCGTCCAGGCCGATCAGGCGGTCGGGCGCGAAGGCCGCCTGCAGCAGGCGGAACGACTTGCCCTGGCCGCAACCGGCGTCGAGCAGCACGCCGCCGCGCGGCAACGGCTCGCCGAGCAGGCGCTTCAGGTCGTTGATCGCCACCCTCAGTACGTGATGTTGCCAGGTGTGGGTGGCGAGGAAGCGGAAGCCCAAGCGGGTTTCTTCGACATAGGTTGGACTGGCGTACGTCATGCGGCACTTCCAGAAATGCATTGCTCTACGGCGTCAGTGAATGCGGGCGGCGAAACCAGCTGCATCGCGCCGTCGGCAAGCCGCACCGCCACCTGCACGGTGCTGGCGCGGGTCATGCGCTCGCCGCTGGCGGCGTCGCTGATGAGGTAATGGATCTTCAGGCGGTTCTGCCATTCGACCAGGTCGGCGCGCACCACGAGGCGCTGGCCGAAGCGCGCGGCGCGCGCATAGCGCAGCTGCAGGTCGATCACCGGCCACACGTAGCCGGTCGCCTTCATCTGCGTATAGTTGTGGCCGATGCGGTCGAGCAGGGCGCAGCGGGCGATTTCCAGATACTTCACGTAGTGGCCGTGCCACACCACGTCCATCGAATCCACGTCGAAGAACGGCACGGTGACTTCGGTGTCCACATGCAGCATGCCGCTAGTGCGCATCGCCCGCTCCGGTAGCCTGGAGGCGCATGGGATCGCGAGCCATGGATGGCTCGCCGCCGCTAGCACGGGTATCCCAATACGCATAGAAATTGAACCACTGCTGCGGCGCCAGCAGGCACCACTCGGCGAGGCGGTCGGCGTAGCGCTGCGCCCAGCCGGCGATGGCCGCGTCGCGCTGGCCGCGTTCCCACGTCGGCGCGTCGAGGAAACGTTCCAGCCGGATCTCGTAACGGCCGGCTATCTTCAGGCAGCACATCAGGTTCACCGGGCAGCCGAGCAGGCCGGCCAGCAGCCACGGCCCCTGCGCGAACGCGGCTGGATGGCCGAGGAAATCCGCCGTGACGCGGCGGCCGTCGTGCAGCGGCACGCGGTCGCCGGCCATGGCCAGCCATTCGCCGCGCTCCAGGCGCTGCGACAGGTCGAGCATCAGCGCGGCGTCCAGTTCGCTGACCTGGATCAGCCGCATGCGCTGTTCGCCGGCCTCGCCGAGCAGGCGGTTGAGGTGGGCGACGTGGTGCGTGTGCACCAGCACGTTCAGCGGCACCTGTTCGCCCAGTTCGGCCAGCGCACGGCAGACGTCGAGGTTGCCCAGGTGGGTGCCGACCAGAAGCTGGCCGCGGCCGCCGCTGCGGGTCGCCAGCAGCTGCGCGCGCAGGCCGTCGGGGTCGATCAGGCGCACCTGTTCCAGCCGCAGCGCGCCGCGCCACACGTCGAGGCGGTCCAGCAGGCAGTCGGCGAAGGCCATGAACTGCGCGAACACGCGGCGCGGGGTCGGGCGCAGCACGTCGCGGCCGCTCCACGCGGCGAGGCGTTGCAGGTATTCGTGGATGCTGCGTCGCGCACGGCGCCCGGTGAGGAAGAAATACAGCACAATCAGGTGCAGCAGCGGCGACAGCAGGCGCCGCCCGCAGCGGCGCGACACGAAGGCGGTGAAGCGCATCAGCAGCAGGCTGCCGCGCTCGCGCTGCGCGGACCAGTGCTGCCGCGTGGCCAGCTGCGCCTCGCTCATGCGCGCGGCTCCAGCACGAGGCGGCCGGAGGAGTACGCCGTCTCGCCTTCGCGGTAGGCGAAGTGCAGCTTGCCGCGTGCACCGTCATGGCGCAGCGTGAGCGTCACTCGGTCGCCCGGCTGCAGCAGGCGCTGGAACTTCAGCGCCTCCATCTCGCGGCAGTGTGGCGACGTGCCCAGGCGCGTCGCCGCCAGCTGCAGTGCCCACGCCACCTGCACCGCGCCGGGCAGCACCGGAGCCTGCGGGAAGTGGCCTGGGAAGTACGCCAGGTCATCCGGGATGCGCAACCGCAACGTGCATTCGTCGCCGTCGCGCCGCTCGTCGAGAATCGCGGGACTGGTGCGCGGCGTGCTCACGTGTTCATCCGCAGCCGCTTGCGCAGCAGCCATTCGCCCACGAACAGCGGGCCCATGATGAAGTACACGATCAGGCCGTTGTACAGCGCCCACCACTTCAGTGGCGCCCACAGCGTGAGTGCGGCCGACACCACGGCGTTGAACACGAAGAAGCCCACCCACACCCAGGTGACTTTGCGCGTGTAGGGAATCGCCGCGTCCGGCAGATCCGGTTCGCGCACGCGGGCGATGCGCTCCACCACCGGCGGTCCGTAGACCAGGCTGAGCCCGAAGGTAAGCAGCAGGAACAGGCTGATCAGGGTGGGATACCAGCGCAGCAGCGCGGACTCGCCGCTCACCGCCAGCAGCGCACAGTAGGCCAGCGCCACGATCAGCATCCAGCGCCCGCCCGGTTCGCGCAGCAGGAACGGCGCGCGCAGCAGCCACGCCGCCGCCAGCGCCAGCGCGAACACGTGCGGCGGCACCGTCTCCATCCCGAAGTAGACCAGGAACGGATACAGGATGCCGATCAGCGGCAGCAGAATTTTTACGAGCTTGCGCATGCGGCCTGCTGGCTGGCGACGAAGGCGGCGAGGCTGGCCACGCTGGCGAAGTGGCGGCGGGCGTCCTTGTCGTCCGAGGCGATGCGGATGTCGTAGTGCTTCTGCAGCGCGAGCGCCAGCTCCAGAGCGTCCACCGAATCCAGCCCCAGCCCTTCACCGAACAGCGGTTGCTGCGGCGGAATGTCTGCGGGCTGCAAGTCTTCCAGGTTCAGCGTGTCGATGACGAGCTGGGCGATCTCCTGCTCCAGCGTGGTATGGGTCGGTGCGTTCACGAGGCGGCGAGCTCCCTGTGGAAGAGTTGGTGCAGATGGTCGTTGAGCTGGCGCGAGGCGATCGGCAGGGGGGCGCCGGCGCTGAACCCGGCCGGGTCGATGTCCGCGCCCACGCGCAGCTGCACCCGGAAACGGCGATCAGGAATGCGATACCAGGGTTGCCCCTTGGTCAGCGTGGGCGGATCGACG
>DATEKS010000163.1:0-9865 GCA_035277325.1 Rhodanobacter sp. | reverse complement strand
CAGCTTCGCGGCCTCGTCCGGGGTCAGCGCCGCGCGGATGCCGGGCTTGCCTGCGAACAGCTGCTTCAGTGCCTGCCGCGACGCCGTGCTGGCGTTCCGCTGGAAGACCAGGGCGAAGCCACCCTCGGGGATCGCGAACGCGGGCTGCTTGCTATCACCCTGCTGCAGCCCGGCCTCGCGCAAGGGCACGTTGGGGTTCAGCAGGTGATGCACGCTCTGCTGGCCGTGGTCGGAGACGATGATGAAGGTGGTGTTGGCCAGTTCGCCCTCGGCGCGCACCGCGTCGACCACCTCCTTCACGCGATCGTCGAGGAAGGCGATGGTGTTGCGCCCGGCCTCGTTGCCGTAGCCGGTTGCGTGCTCGATGCTGTCCAGCGCCAGCAGGTGCAGCAGCAGCAGGTCGGGATGGTGCCTGTGGATGATGTCGACCGCGGCGCGCGTATAGATGCGATCGCGCCAGGCCTGCGAGGGGCGGCCGAAATGCTCCAGCTCGTCGCGCGTGACCACACCCTCGCGCACCAGCTCCTGCTCGATCGCGCCGTCCGGATCGGGGCGCTCGGGGAAGCGCCAGTCGATGCTCGGAGCGTGCATGATCGCCACCCAGTCCACTTCGGCGGTGACGAGTCCGGCTGCGTGCGCGGCGTCGTAGACGGTGGGCACGGCGACCAGTTGCGATTTCGGCGCATTCATGTCGATCCATGGCGGCGTGGCCTCGCGCTGGCCCGTGATCAGGCCGTTGACCAGCACGTGGTGGCGGCTGGCGTCGACGCCGGTGACCATGCTGGTGTGGTTGGGCCACGTGATGGTGGGGTTGATCGGCCGCATCGACACCGCATGCGCGCCCTGCCTCATCAAAGCGCGCAGCGTGGGCGCAGGCAGCTCGGGTTCCTTCAGGCTCTCGGCGCCGAAGGCGTCCAGGCTGATCACGACCACCTTGGGCCGCGTGGCTGCTGCCGCCTGCGCACCGGGCGCCAGCGCGGCGATGCCGGCCAGGAGGCCTGCGACGGCCAGCAGCTGCCGCCACCGCCGATGATTGCTTGAGAACATCACGCGATCCTCCTCAGGGACTCATGGTTCACCATCGCCTGCCGCACCGGTCCCGACGTGCAGCGCGCGTTCAAGCAGGCGGCGCGTGCGCTGCTCCCAGGTTTCCGTGGCGAAATCCGGATCCCAGGTGAAGGTCGCCACGCTCGCGGGCGGCATCGTGTACTGGAAATGCAGCTGGCCCTGTTCGACGCTGACCGTGCGCGCATCTTTCGCGCCGCTGGTCACCACCAGCACCAGCGAGCCGTTCTCGGCATTGCGGAACGCCACGTTGTGGACATCCGGGCCGGTGTCGGTGGACCACACCCGCACGGCGCCGGGCAGCACGAAGCAGCTGTAGTGGGCAAACGCGTAGTACTCGTCGTTGCGGCTCAGCGTGCCGCTGCGCGAGTCGATCGTGACCATGCCCTTGCAGTTGTCGCAGCCGCCGTAGTGCGGACCGTGCTTCTCGTCGAGCGCGAGGTTCCAATACACCACGCCGCGCGCCCAGTTCCGGAGGCTGCCCAGCAGCAGATCGCGTGCGAACCACAGCAGCTCGCCGTGCGCCGCGGATGCCCAGTCGCCGCCCGAGCACTCGGTGACGTAGGTGTCCTTGCGCGGCCAGGCACGATGCACGCGGCTCTGCACGACCGGATCGCCCACGTAGCAATGCCAGGCGATGCCGTCGAGATAGTGCCGGGCGTCCGGATCGGCCAGCACGTCCAGCGGCTGCGCCGGGTCGTCCCAGTTGTGGTCCCAGCCGAGGATCAACGGCCGCGTGCTGCGGTTTTCCAGCGCCGGGCCGAGGTACTGCCCGATGATCCGCGCGCGCGCATCGGCGGACAGCGCCATGCCGGGATAGGTCAGCGGCATGAAGGCCGGCTCGTTCTGCACGGTCAGTGCCCAGATCGGGATGCCCTCGGCATCCATGGCGTCGACATACTTGACCAGGTATTGCGCATAGACGGACTCGTACTGCGCCAGCAGCGTGCCGCCGATCAGGCTGCCGTTGCTCTTCATCCACGCCGGCGCGCTCCACGGCGTGGCGATCAGCCGTAGCCCGGGATTGACCGCCAGCGCCTCGCGCAGGGTCGGTATCACGTACTCGAGATCGGCCGCGAGGTTGAAGTGCCCCAGCCCGGCATCGACCTGGCCGGCGGGCAGGTCGTCCAACGTGTAGGGCTTGAGCGAGAAATCCGAGGCGCCGATGGTCACCCGCAGCAGGTTCAGGTTGAGGCCCGGCGGCGGACCGAACAGCTCGCGCAGGAACGCCAGGCGCTGCCAGCTGTTGAGCCGGTTGCGGATCAGCCACGCCGAGGAATCGGTCAGCGCCGCGCCGAAGCCCACGATGCTCTGGAAGGTCCGGCTGGTGTCGATGACGATGTCGGCCTTCCCCGTCGTCGGCGACACGCTGATCGGAATGTCCGGCTGCCGGGCCAGGCGCAGCCGGCGATCCTGTGTGCTCAGCCACAGTTCGACCGTCGGCCCGGTGGGCATCGCCAGCGGCAACTGCAGCATCGGCGCGGCCGGCAGTCGCAGGGGCACGCGCAGCGCGGCCAGCGCACACACGCTGAGCAGGGTGACCAGCACCGCCGCGGTCCGGCCGGAGGTGCCCTGCTCCTGCTTCATGCGCGATGCTCACCACCACGGGACGCCGGCCAGCGGATCGCGGTCATCGAACCTCCACGCCCGCACAGGACAGGCCACGGCGGCCAGCCGCCGATACGGCCGGCAGCCACCAGGGGTCTCGGATACGAGTCACGGGAAACCTCGTCGCGTTGATGCACCCGCCCTGCAGGAACGGCGCCGGGCCGCGGCGAGTGGCCGCCCGGCGCCCGGCACCTACAGCTTGTAGCTCGCACCCAGCATCACGGTGCGACCCCAGGTGTCGTAGTACTGCGGCATGGTCAACTGCTCGCCGTCGGCCAGGCCGGCGACCTGCACCTTCGCGTCAGGCGAGTTGGTGAGGTTGCTGACCTGGAACAGCAGGGTCAGCCCCTTCCATTTCCCAGCATCGAAGGCGTAGCTCAGCTGCAGGTCGGTCTGCTTGTTGGGAATGATCTTCGTATAGGAGATCTGGTTGAACATGGGCAGGATCTCGCCTGTGAACGAGGACCGGTAGCGCTCGGCGACGCGTACCGACCAGCCGTACTTTTCGTAGAACAGCGTGAGGTTGGCCACCTTGCGCGACAGGCCGGGCAGGGTGGTCGGCGGGGACCCGGCACCGCCCGGGATGGCGCCAATGACCTTCTGCGACACGGTGCTGTTGGTCAGCGAGAAGTTGGCCTGCACGCCGAAGCCGTCCAGCACCGGCGTCAGCAGTCCGCCTTCCAGTGAGCCGGACAACTCCAGACCCTGCATCTTGCCGCCGTTGCCGTTCATCGGCGTGGTGTAGGAGCCGATGTTGCTGGTAGGCGTCAGCGTGGGATCGTTGTTGATGTAGCCAGTGAAGTCGTGGTTCAACTCGGTCTGCGTGTAGATATAGTTGAGCAGGTTCTTGTTGAACACGGCCGCCGCGAAGTAGCTGGATTTGCCGAAGTAGAACTCGTAGGACAGGTCGGTGCCCACCGCCACGTAGGGCTTGAGCTTCGGGTTGCCGCCGCTGCCCGACCACAGTACCTGGCCGGCAGCAGGGCCTTGCGTCATCTTGGCCACGCCGGCGTAGCTGGACACCTTCTCGTCGTCGATGCGTCCGCGCGCCAGCGTCTTGGCGAAGCCGAAGCGGATGTCCTGGCGGTCGGTGAGATGGAATACCAGATTCAGGCTGGGCAGCCAGTTGGTATAGCTGGTGCCGCCGTTGAGCGTGCCGATGGCATTGCCGTTGTTGTCGGTCTGCAGCGCCTGCGAGCTCTGGTTGGTGTGCACCACCTGCACGCCGACGTTGCCGGTCACCGGCACGTTGCCGAGGCTGGTATCGATGTTGAACTTCACGTAGCCGACCGGCACGCGCTCGGTGATCGAATAGTTGCGGCTCCAGTCGCCGGCACCGTTTGACTCGGTGAGGTAGAACTGGTTTTGCAGCGCGTCCGCCACGTTGTAGTACAGGATGGCGGGAATGCCGCCGTAGCCCAGCCGCGTGGGCTGGCCCACGAAGCCGGTGATCGGCGCGAAGAAGTTCGGGTCATACGGCGGGGCCGAGGTGCTGGAAGAGCCGTTGCCGTCCAACCAGGCGTAGAACACGTCGGCGGTCTTGCGCTTGATGCGTTCGGAATAGTTCGCGCCCAGCACGAAGTCGCTGAAGATCCAGCCCAGCGGATGGCTGACCTCGAAGCGCACCGCACGGATGGTATCGGTCTGCGCATCGAACTCCTGGCGACCGTTGCGGCCGTAGCCACCCGGATCGGTGAACCCGACCGTGTTCGGGTCGGCGAGATTCACGCTGGGGGAGAGGTTCGGGTAGTCGAAGCCGATGGGGGTATTGAAGTCGACCGAAGCCGTGGTGCCCGGTGGCAGGCCCATGTAGAGCTGGATGTCACGCAGTTTGTTGCGGGTGCTGGAGTAGGACAGGTCGGTGGTGGCGGTCCAGCCGTTGTCGAAGAAGAACTGGCTGTTCCAGCCCATCGAGAACAGCTTGTCGTGCTCGTGGTTGTATTGGTTTTGCAGGATCGGCTTGATCCCGCTGATCGTGCCCGAGGTGACGATGGGATAGGGCTGCGCGGGGGTAATGCCCACGCCGCTGAACGCCACGTTGTCCCACGGGTTGTTCGACCACTGCGCGTCGTTGGTGTACTTCTTGTTGTCGAACGTGGAGTAGTACATGTCCAGCGTGGAGTGGGTGTGCTCGTCCGGCGCCCATTCCAGCACCGCCATCAGCCCGTTGCGCCTCTGCGATTGCGAAATCGCGTCCAGCTCCATGCCCTGCTGGTTGATCACGTTGTCGGGCAGGCCCGGTGTGGTCGGCGCGCCCCAGTTCTGGTTCATGCCGGCACTGCCGTTGTCCGCTCCCCACCACCAGTAGTTGTACTTCTTGTCCTGGATCGGCGAATCGAGCTGGGCGAAGCCCACCGCCAGGCCCAGGGTGTGGTCGAGGAACTGGTCGACGTAGGAGATGCTGGCGCGGTGGCCCAGCGTGCCCACGTCGGCGCCGGGGTTGAGGTCGCCGTTGGTGGTGTATTCGCCGCGCAGGTTGGCGGTGATCACCCGGCCAGGTTGGTCCAGCGGCCTGATCGTGTGCAGGTCCATCGTGCCCGACAAGCCCTGGCCGACCAGGGTGGCATCGGGGGTCTTGTAGACGACGGCGCCGCTGATCAGCTCGGAGGGATACTGGTCGAAGTCCACGCCGCGGTTCTCGCCCACCGTGGCCTGCTCGCGGCCGTTCAGCAACGTGCCGGAGAAATCCGGCGAAAAACCGCGTATGGAGATCATGTTGGCGCGGCCGTCCAGGCGCTGGGTGGCCAGACCCGGCAGGCGCGACAGGCTCTCGGCGATGCTGGCATCGGGCAGCTTGCCGATGTCCTCGGCGGAGATCGCCTCGACGATTTCGTTGGAGTTCTTCTTGGTCCTCAGCGAGTTCTCGATGCTGCCGGCGATGCCGGTGACGATCACCGCGTCAAGGTTGCTGGCGGCGCTGGCCGACGGCTTCTTCGCCGTCTTCGGCACCGGCTTGGTTGCCTCGGTGGCCGATTGCCCGCTGTTGGACGGTTTGGGCTGGGCCTGGGCCGGTGCTTCCTGCGCCAGGGCGGTTCCACCCGATGCCGCGAGCAACCACGCCGCTGCGCAGGCCGCTACCAAGGGCCGCTGATGGCCCAGAACGCTGTAACAACGTAATGCCAAGGATTGACGACGACTCATCAGGCTTGCCTCCCTTGTGACCCCTGTGTGAATTCCCCTGCCCCGTCTCACATCGTGCCCGGCGTCATGTGAAGGAGAAGCGGCCCGTGCATTCGAGCCCGCGTTCCCGGCGGCGCCACGGGCGAGCATCCCCGATCTTTCCCCGTGTGCGCAAACGTTGCGCGCAGGTCTTGTGAAGGCCTGCGCTTCCGAGTCGCGTCCCGCGTGCGTGATGAATCCGTCGACGTGGCGTGATGCCACACGGGTCGTCCACGCGGGAAGCGGCACGAAAAACGTGCCCTCGCGGGCCGTCGGTCGTCGCGCCTTGCGATCAGTGGCGGGAGGCCACCGCTTCTTCCGGCCGCGGCTTGAGGCCGTCACGGAAGCGCAGGTAGCGCGCGGAATGCCGCGCCTCGCGCAGGCGCCGCCCGTGTGCGGCGAGGATGTCGCCGCGGGTGAGGAAGCCGACCAGCTTGTGCGGGTCGTCCTTGCTCACCACGAGCAACCGGCCCACACCCTCGGCCACCATGTGGTCGGCGGCCTCGCGCAGCGAGTGGTCCTCGGTCACCGCGATCGGTGGCCGCGTCACCAGCTCGCCGAGGGTCAGCGTGTAGTGCCATTGCGGATCGAGCAGGCTGCGGCGGGTGAGCACGCCCTGCACGCGGCCTTGCTCGTCCACCACCGGATAGCCCTGATGCATGGTCTCCGGCGTGCCTTCGATGAACCAGTGACGCACCTCGGCCAGTGCCTGCGTGGTCTTCAGCGTCACCACGTCGCGCGCGCAGGCGTCGCCCACCGCCACCTGGTCGAGGTAATCGGCCGCATATTCGGCGGGCACGCGCACGCCGCGGCGGGCGATCTTCTCGGTCATGATGGTGTTGCGCATCATCAGCGCGGAGATCAGGTAGGCCGCGGTGCAACCGCCCAGCAGCGGCAGCAGGCCGGCGGGCTGCGCGGTGGTCTCGAACGCGAACACCACCGCGGTGAGCAGCGCGCGCGAGGCGCCGGCGAAGATCGCCGCCATGCCCACCAGCGCGGCGATGCGCGGATCCACGCCGAAGTGCGGCGCCAGCGCGGCCACGCCGATGCCCATCATCGCGCCCAGCGCGCCGCCGATGGTGAACAGCGGCGCCAGCGTGCCGCCGGAGGTGCCGCTGCCCAGCGAAATCGACCAGGACAGGAACTTCATCACGCACAGGAAGGCCAGCGCCGCCAGCGTCAGCCGGCCGTTCACGATGTCCTCGATGTTGGTGTAGCCGACGCCCAGGGTCAGCGGCGCGAAGTAGCCGACCACGCCCACCACCACGCCGCCGATCGCCGGCCACCACATCCAGTGGATCGGCAGTTTCTCGAACCAGTCCTCGATGCCGTAGACGATGCGCGTGGTCCACACGCTGAGCAGGCCGACGATCGCGCCGACCAGCACGTAGGTGGCCAGCGCCCAGCCACCGGGCGAGGCCAGCACCGGCATCTCGAACACCGGTGCGGTGCCCATCAGCACGTAGCGCATGCCGGTGGCGGCCACGCAGGCCAGCGCCACCGGGATCAGCGAGCGCGGGCGCAGCTCGAACAGCAGCAGTTCCACCGCCAGCACCACCGAGGCGATCGGCGCGGAGAAGATCGCCGACATGCCCGCCGCCGCGCCCGCCGCCAGCAGCACCTTGCGCTCGCTGCCGGTGACCTTGAGGATCTGGCCGATGAAGGAACCCAGCGCGCCGCCGGTAGCGATGATCGGGCCCTCCGCGCCGAACGGGCCGCCGGTGCCGATCGCGATCGCCGAGGAAATCGGCTTCAGGAAGGTGATGCGCGGCGGGATCTTCGACTCGTTGAGCAGCACCTGCTCCATCGCCTCGGGAATGCCGTGGCCGCGGATCGCGCGCGAACCCCAGCGCGCCATGAAGCCCACGATCACGCCGCCCAGCGCCGGGATCAGCACCACCCACCAGCCCAGGTGCGGCACCGCGTCGGCGGGCGAGGAGAACGCGGCGGAAACGCGGCCGTAGAACACCAGGTTGGTGATCAGGCCGATCAGCATGGTGAGGATCTTCGCGATCAGCGCCGCGCCGATGCCCAGCACCACCGACACCGCGGTGATGCGCAGCACGCGACGGTCGACCAGGGTGGAGCGGCGCGGCATCTTCGCCGCGTCCAGCGTCGCGCCCAGCGCGGGCGACAGCGGCAGCGCGTCGGTGCTGCCCTCGGTGCGCACGTCGGCGTGGCCGGGGAGGTTGTCAGCCGGGGAGGTCATGGATGGATCCGTCGCGACTCAAAGGCGGAAATTCTACGCCGTCGCCTGCACGAACCGAAGCCGCACGTTCTTGCGGTCGCACGCGCCATTCGGACGGCCAAATCCCGGCACGCCCTGCAAGCGACGGGAGGGCGGAACGCACTCGCCCTCCCGTCGTCGCGCAGCACTTCAGTGATGCAGCATGCCCAGCATCATGCCGCCGAACACCAGCATCAACACGACACCTATCACCACGAAGATCACCGTGTACAGCAGTTGCACCAGGCAAGACTTGCCGTAACCGATCTGACTGCCGTCCTGTCCCGGCAACAGCAGGTTGATGACCAGTGCACCGACCAGGAACTGCGCCACCCAGGACAGCAAGCTGCTGAGGCCGCCGTGCAGGATCGCCCCCACCACCAGCGAAGCCAGCCACGACACCACCACCACACCGAGCGCCCGCGCAAAGGGCGGCATGTGCCCGACCACCAGCCGATACGCCAGGCTCAACAACAGCGCCGAAACCAGCACGCCGACCACGACCACCAGCAGGCCAGCCATCAGCCCGAAGCCTGCCAGCGCGCCAAATACCGAAATTCCAAGCATGGACTCCCTCCCCTTTTGTCGATGAGCCGCCACGGCCCCTCTGCCCCGGCGGAGATGCCAGCGTAGCCGATGACGCGGTGCGGGCAAGCTGCTATAAAGTCACTTATGTATTACAAATTGAAGCCCGCCGTCGTGGACGCGACGCCGCGGCAAGGAGAACCGGCATGGTCAAGCCCGTCATCGTGCGCAACCTGCACGGCCAGGTGGTCCAGGAACTGGGCCGGCTGATCGTCGGCGGCGATATCGCCCCCGGCGAGAACCTGCCGCGCGAGGAGCTGCTGGCCGAGCGCATGAACGTCAGCCGCACCGCGCTGCGCGAGGCGATGAAGGTGCTCTCGGCCAAGGGCCTGATCGAGTCGCGCCAGAAGACCGGTACGCGGGTGCGCGACACCTTGTACTGGAACCAGCTCGACGCCGACGTGCTGGCCTGGCGCTGCGCCTCCATGCCCACCGAGGATTTCGTGGAGAAGCTGGTGGAGATGCGCGAGGTGATCGAGCCCGCGGCGGCGGCCGCCGCCGCACGCCGGCGCGACAATGCGCAACTGGCGCGCATCGAGGCCGCCTACGCGGCGATGGCTGCGGCGACCGACCTGGAGGCTTGGTCCGTGGCGGACCTGGCCTTCCACGAGGCCGTGCTGCGCGCCACCCACAACGAGCTGATGACCTCGTTGTTCTCGGTGATCGAGACCGCGCTGGGCAGCTACTTCCAGTTGTCGGCGAGCATCGCCGGCAACTACAGCTACTCGCTGCCGCACCACAAGAAGGTGCTCGACGCGATCCGGCGCCGCCAGCCGGAAGTGGCGCGCCAGACGATGCAGAAGATGATCGCCGACTCGCGCAGCAACATCCGCCGCAACACGCGGAAGGCCTGAGCCGGCGATGCACGGACTGATCGGACTCGACTGGGGCACCAGCAGCCTGCGCGCCTACCGTTTCGACGGCGCGGGCGGCCTCGCCGAGACGCGCGCCCGCCCCTGGGGCATCCGCCAGTTGCCCGAGGGCGGCTACGACGCCGCGCTGGCCGACATCATCGCCGGCTGGCCCGCGCTGCCGCGACTGGCCTGCGGCATGGTCGGCAGCCGCGGCGGCTGGCGCGAAGTGCCCTACCTCGACCTGCCCGCCAGCACGGCGCGCCTCGGCGATGCGCTCGCTGGCGTGCGCGCCGCCGACGGCGCGGACGTCCACCTGGTTCCCGGCCTGCGCGATCCGCGCGGGCCGGACGTGATGCGCGGCGAGGAA
>DATEKS010000162.1:0-43593 GCA_035277325.1 Rhodanobacter sp. | reverse complement strand
CAGGACTGCCCGGCTAGGGCATGAAAGGCACGGCGGCTCTTGCTCTCGACGGCAGTCCCATCGAAGCGCTCGACCCGCCATAATGTCGCCATGACCGAGCCACGCATCGTGACCCCCGTCTCCCAGCTCGACGACGAGGCGCTGGAGGCGACGATCCGTCCGCGTCGCTTCGCCGAGTACCTCGGCCAGCAGGCGGTGCGCGAGCAGCTGGAGATCTACATCGAGGCGGCCCGGAAGAGGGGGGGCGCGCTGGATCACGTGCTGATCTTCGGTCCGCCGGGCCTCGGCAAGACCACGCTCAGCCACGTCATCGCCAACGAGCTGGGCGTGAACCTGCGCTCCACCTCCGGCCCGGTGCTGGAGCGCGCCGGCGACCTCGCCGCGCTGCTCACCAACCTGCAGCCCAATGACGTGCTGTTCGTGGACGAGATCCACCGCTTGTCGCCCGCGGTGGAGGAAGTGCTGTATCCGGCGATGGAGGACTTCCAGATCGACATCATGATCGGCGAGGGCCCGGCCGCGCGCTCGATCAAGCTAGACCTGCCGCCGTTCACCCTGATCGGCGCCACCACGCGGGCCGGCATGCTCACGGCGCCGTTGCGCGATCGTTTCGGCATCGTGCAGCGGCTGGAGTTCTACACCGTCGATGAGCTCACCGCGATCGTGCGCCGCGCCGCGAAGATCCTGGGCATTGCCTGCGCGCTGGACGGCGCCGAGGAGATCGCCCGCCGCTCGCGCGGCACGCCGCGCATCGCCAACCGACTGCTGCGCCGGGTGCGCGACTACGCCGAGGTGCGCGCAGGCGGCCAGATCACCCTGGCCGCGGCGCAGGCCGCGCTGGACATGCTGAAGATCGATCCCGACGGCCTCGACGAGCTGGACCGCCGCCTGCTCGGCACCATCATCGAGAGCTTCGACGGCGGCCCGGTGGGCGTGGAGTCGCTGGCCGCCGCGCTCAGCGAGGACCGCGGCACGCTGGAGGACGTGGTCGAGCCCTACCTGATCCAGCAGGGTTTCCTGGTGCGCACCGCGCGCGGACGCATGGCCAGCGCGCGGGCCTGGCGCCACCTAGGCCTGAATCCGCCCCCGCGCCAGGCGCAGGCGGCCGACCTGTTCGCGGGGAACGCCCTCGATGGCTGAGCGCGAACCCTTCCGCTGGCCGGTGCGGGTGTACTGGGAGGACACCGACGCCGGCGGCGTGGTGTACCACGCCAGCTATCTGCGCTTCCTGGAGCGGGCCCGCAGCGAGTGGCTGCGTGCGCTGGGCATCGGCCAGATGGCGTTCAAGGAGACCACCGGGCTGGCCTTCCTGGTGCGCGAGATGCAGCTGGATTTCCTGCGCGCCGCCCTGCTGGACGATGAACTGTCGGTGACGGTGGCTGTCAAGGAACGGCGTGCTGCCAGTATCCTGTTCGGCCAGACGATCGAGCGCGCCGACGGTGCCTGCCTGGTCCGCGCCAGCGTGCGCGTGGCCTGCGTGGACACCCGGCGCATGCGTGCCGTGGCGATCCCCGCGGACCTGACCCTCGAACCTGCCCCCTGACCACCCAGCCGAAGCGGAGTACCCCAAGGCAATGAACGGCGGATTGAACGTTTTCGAGCTGATCGCGGGCTCCAGCCTGCCCGTGAAGGGCGTATTGCTGATCCTGCTGGTGTTCTCCTTCATGTCCTGGGTCATCATCATCCGCAAGTATGGCCAGACCAAGGCCGCACTGGAGAATGCGGAGACCTTCGAGGAGCGCTTCTGGTCCGGTGGCGACCTGGCCCAGCTGTTCCGCGAAGTGAGCCACCGCGGCGCCGAGGGCGGCATGGAGAACATCTTCGAGTCGGGCTTCCGCGAGTTCGCCCGCCAGCGCCAGCGCAAGACCCACGATCCGCGCAGCGTGATCGAGGGTTCCGAGCGCGCGATGCAGGTGGCCGGCACCCGCGAACTCGGCCTGCTGGAGCGCAACCTTGAATTCCTCGCCAACGTCGGCTCGATCAGCCCCTACGTGGGCCTGTTCGGCACGGTGTGGGGCATCATGGGCGCGTTCCAGGGCCTGGGCGACATGAAGGACGTCACCATCGCCGTGGTCGCACCGCACATCTCCGAGGCGCTGATCGCCACCGCGATGGGCCTGTTCGCGGCGATCCCCGCGCAGTGGGCCTACAACCGCTACGCCACCAAGGTGGAGCGTATCGCCTCGCGCTACGACGTGTTCCAGGAGGAGTTCTCCTCCGTGCTGCAGCGGCAGATCCAGGCTGACGACGCGGCCTGAGCGGAGCAGCCGACATGCAGACCTCGCGGCGCCACCGGCGCTACAAACTGAAGTCCGAGATCAACGTCGTGCCCTACATCGACGTGATGCTGGTGCTGCTGATCATCTTCATGGTCACCACGCCGATGTTGAACTCGAATGTCGACGTGAACCTGCCGCAGGCCAATGCCAAGGCACTGCAGGGCAAGAAGGACTCGCTGGTCGTGCAGGTGGCGAAGGACGGCACGCTCGCCCTCGTCATTGGCAACGGCAAGCCCGAGCCGGTAGACGAGGCCAATCTCCAGGCCAAGGTCAAGGCCTTCAGGGACGCCAACCAGCAGCTCAGCGTGCTGGTGGCCGGCGACACCGCAGGCAACTACGGCGGCGTCTACAAGGTGCTGGCGGACCTGCAGCAGGCTGGCGTCGACAAGGTCGGCCTGATGAGCACGCCCGGCGACGGCTCCGGCCAGGGTCAGGGGTCCCATGGACGACCGTAAGGCGACCCCGCGGGCAGTGGTGCTGTCCGCCCTGCTGCATCTCGGCATCGTGGCGTTCCTGTTCCTCGCGGTGCTGCCGTGCGCCAGCTACGAGGCGTTCTTCAATGCGCTGCACCTGCCGGCATGGCTGAACCCGATCACCTGCTCGCGCCCGCTGGAGCTCAAGGGGCCGGTGATCGAGGCCACCCTGATCGGCCCCACCGGCAGCCCGCCGCCGAAGGCGGTGAAGACCAAGCCGGTCCCGGATACCGTGCCGCCCCCGCCGGCGGTGCCGCCACCTACGCCGCCGCCAGTGGAGCAGCCCAAGGTTGCGCCGCTGCCGCCGCCGCCCGAGCATCCCGACCTCAAGGACCAGGAGCGCGTGGTTGAGCAGGGTCTGCAGCAGGCCGAGGAGAAGAAGGTGCAGGAGGAGAAGCAGCGCCAGCGCCAGGCCGAGCTGGACGCGCAGGCGGCACAAAAGAAAAAGCAGGAAGAGCTGAAGAAGATCGACGAGCTGTTCGCGAAGATGGACGCCGCCTCGGCGCAGACCAAGAAGGCGGACAGCCGGGCCAAACAGGCCAAGCAGCAGCTCGCCGATCTCAAGAACGCCGAGGAGAATGGCCAGGCCGACCTGCCCAACGCCGCCCAACGGCAGACCGGCAACAACGCCCAGAACAGCAATCTTTCGGACAAGTATGCGGCGGCCATTCAGAATGCGGTCACGCCGAATTGGTTAAGGCCGGATAACATGCCGAAAGTTGCGTGCAAGGTTCACATCGTGCAGCTTCCGGGCGGTGACGTGATGAGCGCCACGGTCGACTCCAGTTGCCCGTACGACGAGGCAGGCCGGCGCTCGGTCGAGAACGCCATCCTGCGCACCAAGACCTTGCCGTACAAGGGTTTCGAGAGCGTGTTCCAGCGCAACCTGACCTTCACCTTCACGCCGCAATGATGAGCCTCATGCGCAAACCGATCTCGCTGTACGCCCTCGTCCTGCTGCTCGTGACGGCGTTGTTCGCCGGGCCGGCGGCCGCCCAGCAGTCCGGGCTCGACATCCAGATCGTCGGCGGCGTGAAGACCGCCACGCCGATCGCGGTGGTGCCGTTCGCCCAGCCCGGCGTGGCACCGCTGCCCACCGACGTGGCCGACGTGATCCGCAACGATCTCAACCGCAGCGGCAAGTTCCGCTCGCTGGCCAAGAGCGACATCGTGGAATTCCCCGCCAAGGGCGCGGACATCAAGTTCGCCACCTGGCGCCTGCTCAAGCAGGACTTCATCACGGTAGGCAGCGTCAGCGACGCCGGCGGCGGCATGCTGAAGATCAACTACGAGCTGTGGGACGTGAACAAGCAGCAGAACCTGCTGGCGGCGTCCTACACCGCCCCGGCGGGCGACCTGCGCGGCGTGGCACACCAGATCGCCGACGCGATCTACCAGAAGATCACCGGCGTGCGCGGCGCGTTCTGGACCCGCATCGCCTACATCACCCAGGTCGGCCTGGGCAACAACACCATGTATTCGCTGGTGGTGGCCGATTCGGACGGCTACAACCCGCAGGTGGTGGCGCGTTCGCACGAGTCGCTGATGTCGCCGGCGTGGTCGCCGGACGGCAAGAAGATCGCCTACGTCTCCTTCGAGAGCGGCAATTCGCAGATCTACGTGCAGGACCTCACCACCGGCGCCCGCCAGCTGGTGGAGTCGCATGCCAAGGGCATCAACGGCGCGCCGGCGTGGTCGCCGGACGGCCGCAAGCTGGCGGTGGCGCTGTCCTACGTGGGCAACCTCGAGTTGTTCGTGCTCGACGTGGCCTCCCGCCAGGAGACCCGGCTGACCCACAATCTCGCGATCGACACCGAGCCGGTGTGGGCGCCGGACGGCCAGTCCATCTACTTCACCTCCGACCGCTCCGGCCGCCCGCAGATCTACCAGATCCAGGCCAGCGGGGGCACCGCCCAGCGGGTCAGCTTCCAGGGTACCTACAACTCCAACTGCAGCATCAGCTACGACGGCAAGGAACTTGCCATGGTGCAGGGCAACGGGAACGTGTATCGTATTGCAGTGATGGATCTCGGCTTGGGTGGTCAGGTGCATTTCCTCTCGCCGGGACCGCTGGATTTCGGTCCCAGTTGGGCGCCGAACGCCAGCATGCTGTTGTACGGCGCCACCGAAGGTCCGCGCGGCGTGCTGTATGCCACTTCGGCTGATGGCATGGTGCGTCAGCGTCTTGCGCTTGCCAATGGCAGCGTGAGCGATCCAGCTTGGGGTCCGTATCGACAGCAATGAATTTCTCGGCCGCCGCATTCGCGTGCGGGGGTCGATGCCGGGGACGGCCCGCGAGGGTCGCGCCCGGCGTGTTTTGCCGGCCGCAACGCCTTCGCGCGCCAGGGTCAGCCATTGAGGGCGCGCATCACACGCCGTTGATCTTGCAAGACCAGAATTAACAACAGCCGGTCCACCGGCGATTTCGTCCCGTAACCAGTCCGTCACTGTATGCCGGAACTCAACACGTTTGAAGGAACGTCACCATGAATAAGACCGTTCGCGTCGCCCTGGTCGCCCTGCTTTGCGTTGGCGCGGCCGCCTGTTCCAAGAAGCAGGAAACCAAGCCGCAGGCTCCGGCCAGCGAGCCCGTCGCCCAGACCCAGCCGGCCGAGACCAGCGGCAAGTACACGCCGGCCGACCTCAATACCGATGCCTGCCTGCGTCAGCGCGTCGTGTACTTTGACTTCGACAAGTCCGAGATCAAGCCGGAGTTCCAGCAGATCATGGCTTGCCACGCCAAGTATCTGCAGGACCGCCCGATGGCCCAGATGCGCCTGGAAGGCAACACCGACGAGCGCGGCTCCAAGGAATACAACCTGGGCCTGGGCGAGCGTCGTGCGAACGCCGTGTCCAGCGCGCTGCAGGCCAATGGCGGTTCCGCCAGCCAGATCAGCGTGATCTCCTACGGCAAGGAGAAGCCGGTGTGCCGCGAGCACAACGAGGATTGCTGGAGCAAGAACCGCCGCGTCGAGATCGTCTATACGGCCGAGTAAGCGATGAAGCATCTGGCCAGCAAACTTGCAGCCAGGATCGGCATGGCGGGCGCAATCGCGTCCGCCATGCTTTTCGTGCTGCCGGTATTCGCGCAGGACTCGCGCCTGAGCCTTGCCGATCGCGTCTCCCTGCTGGAGCAGCGGGCGCAGAACAAGGACCAGAGCAGTGCCACGCTGGTCAACCAGCTGCAGCAGGTGCAGTCGCAGCTGCGTGACATGCAGGGCCAGATCGAGGAACTGCAGCACCAGCTGCAGCAGCTCCAGGACAAGAGCAAGGACCAGTACATCGATCTCGACTCCCGCCTGGGACGCCTCGAGGCTGCCAGCAAGGGTGCGGCGCCGGCTTCCGGCAGCAGCGCGCCCGGAGCCCCGGCAGCCACCACCACGGGCGCATCTGCCGCTGCCGGCAGCAGTGCCGCGAATACGGCTCCGGCCACCAAGGCGCCGCCTGCCAAGAGCGGGAAGCCGCCTTCCGCCACCGACAATGCCGCGGCACAGGGCGCCTATGACGCCGCCTTCAAGACCCTGCGCGTCGGCGACTACGTCGGCGCCTCGCGCGAGTTCCGCAAGTTCATCGAGCAGTACCCGGATCATCCGCTCACCCCGAATGCCTTCTACTGGCTCGGCGAGTCGTACTACGTCACCACCAACTACAAGGTGGCGCTGGAAGCGTTCCAGCACCTGCTGAGCCAGTTCCCCCAGAGCGAGAAGGCGCCCGATGCGCTGCTCAAGGTCGGCTACTGCCAGCTTGAACTGAAGCAGGCGCCGGCCGCGAAGGCCACGCTCGAGTCCGTGGTCAGCAAATACCCCAGTTCCAAGGCCGCCAGCCTGGCGAAGGAGCGGCTGCGCCGCATCCAGGCCGGTTGAGGGCATAGCCGTGAGCGATGCCGGTACCAGCGCGGCTTCCGCCGCGTCCGCACCCGCCGCCGAGCGGCTGCGCATCACCGAGATCTTCCATTCGATCCAGGGCGAAGCCGATGCGATCGGCTGGCGCACCGTGTTCGTGCGGCTCACCGGCTGCCCGCTGCGCTGTGTCTGGTGCGACACCGAGTACTCGTTCCACGGCGGCCAGTGGCATGCCATCGACGACATCCTGGCCGAGGTCGCCAGTCATGGCGCACACCACGTCTGCGTCACCGGCGGCGAACCGCTGGCGCAGAAGCGCTGCCTGGTCCTGCTGCAGCGCCTGTGCGACGCTGGCTACGAGGTCTCGCTGGAAACCTCCGGTGCGCTCGACGTGGCCGCGGTGGATCCGCGCGTGCGCAAGGTGATGGACCTGAAGGCGCCGGATTCCGGCGAAAGCGCGCGCAACCTGTGGTCCAACCTCGACCACCTGCTGCCGCACGACCAGGCGAAGATCGTGATCGCCAGCCGCGCCGACTACGAATGGGCGCGCGGCGTGGTGGCCGAGCATGCGCTGGAGCAGCGCTGCATGGTGCTGTTCTCGCCGGTCTGGGGCAAGGTCGAGCCGCGCGAACTGGCTGAGTGGATCATCGCCGACAGGCTGCCCGTGCGCTTCCAGCTGCAGCTGCACAAGCTGCTGTGGAATGACGCCCGCGGTAAGTAATGTGCGCCGGCCTGTGCTGCCGGTAGCGCTCTCCCGGCCGGTGACCGGCCGCACTTCAGTGGATGAATGCCATGTCTGAAACATCTCCCCGCAAAGCCGTCGTGCTCGTTTCCGGCGGCATGGATTCGGCCGTCACCATCGCCATTGCGCGCGAACAGGGCTACCAGGTGCATGCGTTGAGCGTGGCCTATGGCCAGCGCCACAGCTCGGAACTGGAAGCCTCCGAGCGTGTGTCGACGATGCTCGGCGCGGTCGAGCACAAGACCGTGCAGGTCGACCTGCGCAGCATCGGCGGCTCGGCGCTCACCGCCGATATCGCTGTGCCGCTGGACGACGACGCGCACGACGGCGACGGCCACATCCCGGTAACCTATGTACCGGCGCGCAACACCATCATGCTGTCGATCGCGCTGGGCTGGGCCGAGGTGCTGGGTTCCACCGACATCTGGTGTGGCGTCAACGCGGTGGACTATTCGGGCTATCCCGATTGCAGACCCGCCTTCATCGATGCCTACGAGCAGCTTGCCAACGTGGCCACCAAGGCCGGCGTGGAAGGCGCGGGCATCCGCATCCACGCACCGCTGATGCGCATGAGCAAGGCGGACATCGCGCGCGAGGGCGCTCGGCTGGGCGTGGATTTTTCCGCCACGGTGAGCTGCTACCAGGCCGACGCCCAAGGCCGTGCCTGCGGCCACTGCGATGCCTGCCGTCTGCGCGCGCAGGGCTTCCGTGAGGCGGGCCTGCCCGATCCCACACGCTACATCTGAGGCGCCTTTGCTTGTGCCTGCAGCGGCCAACCCATAAAATCGCACGCTTGTCCTGACCGCGGGCCGTTAGCTCAGTCGGTAGAGCAGTAGACTTTTAATCTATTGGTCGACAGTTCGAATCTGTCACGGCCCACCAGGATTTAAGGAGCGCCCGAGGGCGCTCCTTTTTGTTTGCGTGTCCGTTTACCGCGTGCCGACCACCAGCGCGGTGAAATCCTTCACCGGTACGCCACGCGGTGCGGGAGCGGCGGTGACCAGCCAGATCTGGTGGGTGGACTCGTCCAGCGCCATGGTGCGTGCGCCGGCCTGGGTGGGCACGTTCGCCACCACGCGGTAATGGTTGGCGTCCTCCTCGTGCACGATGGTCAGCGTGCCGTCGTGGTTGGAGCTGTAGACCAGCCGGGTGGCGGGATCGAAGCTGGCCGCGTCTGGTCCCTTGCCGATCGTCACGGTGGCGACCTGGTGGCCGTCATTGGCATCGGTGACCACCATCAGCCGGTTGTCGCAGACCGAGAACAGGCGATGCGTCTGCGTGTCGATGGCCAGGCCGCTGGGCGAATCGCAGGGCGCAAGCTTCCACACGGCGTCGACCTTGTCCGTCTTCGTGTCGATGCGCGCCAGTTCGCCCTTGTCCTCGAGATTCGCGAACACGTGGCCGCGACCGTCGCTGACCGCGAACTCGGGACGGCCGGGCAGGGCGATGTCGGCGATGGCCTTGTCGCTGGCCGGATCGATCACGCTGGCGTTGTCGCTGTGGCCGTTCATGGTCAGCACGTGGCCGCTGGCCGGGTCGAACACGATCGCATCGGGTCCTTTGCCCGCGATCGGGATGTCGTGCAGGTTCTTCAGGCTGTCCAGGTCGATCACATGGACGCTGTTGGCGGCACCGTCGCTCACGTAGCCGCGCCGCAGCTTCTGCACCAGCGCGATGCCGTGGATGTGCTGCATGCCGGGGATCTCGCCGGCCAGCTTGCCGTCGCGGGTATCCACCACCATCACGCGGTCGTTGCGGGCGATCAGCAGATGGTGCGTGGAGGGATCCATGGTGAGGTAGTCCCAGCCGCCGCTGCCGCCGAGCGGATGGCGCTGCAACACGGCGTAATCCGGCGCGGCGGCGAAGGCCGATGCGGCGGCGGTGCCGACAGCGAGGAAGAGCAGCAAAGCGAGGGGCTTCATGGCGGCCTCCGGCGGGATGGGTGACACAGCTCCGCCAAGCATGCGCGCCGGATGATTAGCAAACGCTGTGGGCGTTCAGTCCCGCGAACCCTGGCAGGCGTGGCCACTAGGACCACGCCTGCCAGGATCCGCCAAGGCCTATTGCAGGCCCTCGGTAAACCAGTAGGTGCGCTTGCGCTTGCCGGTGTTGGGTGGAGTGACTTTCTGGGCGCCCAGCGCCGAGCTGTTGTTGCCGCCGCCGGTTCCGGTCTGGTTGCCGCCGCCGATGAGCACCGGGGTGTACACATTGGGGGTGCTGGGGTCGACGGCAACCAGGCCGAATACCGGCGAGGGCGGCAAACCGCCGCCGTCGAAGACGATGTAGCCGTTGCTGTTCAGGCCCGCACCGGTCAGGAAATTGATCGCGTAGCCGCGTGCGATGCCCAGGTTCGGGTAGCACATGTTCGGGTTCGATGTGGGGTCGGCAGGCGTATTGGTGCCGAAGTAGGTATAGCCCGCCACAGTAAGTGGCGCATTCACGGCCTTCTCGCCGGCATGGCTGAGGGTGACGTAGAAGCCTGACGAGGTGCTGGTGGATGAGTAGGGCGGCGTCGTTCCCGCGGCCGCGCCGGTTTCATCGGTGAGCATGGATTCGGTGATCGTGGTCCAGCCACTGGCCACGCTGGTCCCGGTGTTGGTGTCCTTCAGCATGTAGAAGCGGTTGACCACACTGGAGGATGCATTCGAAAGCAGTGGGTGCTCGCGGTCGCCGCTGGCGGCCACCACCGCGTCGAAGGCCGGGGTCGGGGTGACGTCGGGCGGATAGAAGAACTTGCGGGCACTGGTGCCGGTACCGCCAAGGCTGGCGATCTTGGTCACTGTCCAGTTTGCCGTGGAGGCGTCATCGACATCGACGCGCCAGATATTGCCGCCCAGGTCAGCGGCGTAGAGGCGGTCGGTATAGCCATCGCCGTTGCGGTCGAGCAGGGTGATGTCGGCCGGGATCGCGTAGGTCATGGCGGGAACGCTGGTCGTGCAACCGGAGGGACAGGCGGTCCACACCGTGTTGCCGTTGTAGGCATCCAGCACCACGATCGCGCGGCCCATGGTGTCGGCGGCGCCCACCGGGTCGATATCCTCGGCGGGGTCGTAGCCGCCGCCCATGATGACCACGGGGATGGGATTGCCATTGATGTCCGTGTGGCCCTTGACCAGGGCCAGCTTGGGTTGCGACCAGGTCTGGCCGAGCTCGGGAATGTTGGCGTTCGTTTTGCTCCACAGGAAGACCGGCGGCTTGGTCGGATCGCTCACGTCGAACGCGTAGATCAGCCGGCCGCCGCGGCGCGCGGTGAGGTAGATGTACGTCTTCGGGCTGCCGGCGACACGCAGATCCTGGTAGACCGTGGTGGTGCCGTCGAAGAAGTAATCCTTGCCGCTGCCCGTCGTGGCACCCAGCGTGAGTGCCGGGCTGTTGTTGCGCAGGCGCTGGAATTTGCCGAAGAAGTCCGGGGCGATGAACGACCACAGCTCGCCGCCGGGACGCACCACACGGTTGTCAGCCATCGTGATGACGGTTGGGGGAGGAGTGGTAGCGGTGCTGGCAACGCCTGTGTTGCCGTTGACTGCGCGGAAGAGACCGTCGTTGGACCCATAAAACACCACGATGCCCACGGATCCACCGTAATTGACGACCGCCGGTCGTGAGTGCAGCACGTCGCCGTGGATGGACGGACGCACGGTCACCGGGGCGCCCGGCCCCGCCGGACTCTCGGCACCGGTGCCGGTATTGTTGTCCGTGCCGCGGACCCAGTTGACCAGGTTGCTGGCGTCGGTCGCCGTTGAGCCGGACGGTAATTGCAGCGCGGTGGTCGTCAGCGCGGTATTGCTGGTGTCGAATGAGGGCATCGTCCCGCTGGTGGGGCAGCCACCCACACTATTGCAGGTATAGATCACTCGCTTTGACTGGTCGGTCAGGTAATCCGCGCGCGACATCTCGGCGACACCGCCCTTGTCGACGATCTCGCCGTCGGGGGCGTCGAATGCTCCGCCCGCACTGGTCGGGTGATTGATCCAGAAGCCATTGGCGGGCCAGCTCGTGACGATGGTGCTGGTGTAGCCGCTTGCAGTGACGGTGAACGGGCCGTCGCGCGGGGTGCCGGTCTGGTGGTCCGCGGTCCAGAAGCTGAGCGCGGTGGGCGAAATGAAGCCGGTGCCGGCATTGCTGATCGCCGGGTTACCCAGCGAGTCGTCGAGCACCACGTTGCCGCTGCTGTCATAGCCGAGCTGGTACTGTTTGAGGTTGCCCGCCCAGCGCGGGGCAGCGGTAGCGTCCGGGCGGAACATGCCTACATACACCTGGTTGAGCGAAGTACCCTGGGCGTTCACGCTGACCGGCAAGCTCACCGAGGCAAACACGCTGTTGGTCGCCTGCACTTCATTGAAAACGGTCAGCAGGTCCTTGACCAGATCGTTCAGGGCGTTCGGATCGTTGATGTTGATCACGAACGACTTGCCGCCGCCGTTGGCGGCCATGCTCTGCACATAGCTGACGTAGTCGGGGTTCTTGCCGTCGGTTACCGCGATCGTGTAGGTGATGATGTTCTGCGGGGAGCCCGCGTTGGCTCCGCCGGAGAGATCGGTCTGGTACATGAAGCGGGCCCATTCGGGGCCACCACCTTTGCCTTGGTACTTGTTGTAGGGCGGGGGAATGACGACAGTCTGTTGCTGCGCAGCTGTCGCGCCCGCCGCGACGAGGGCGGGCCCCCAGATGTTCTGGCTTTGGTTGGGATCGCCGTTGCCCATGGCGTTCGCGATGTAGATCACGAAGTTCTTCTGGCAGGCGTTGAGCTTGGCCAGCGTCGAGTAGTCGGTGGTCGAGAGGCCGATCTTGCGTGCGTAGTACGCCCACACTTCCTGCATGCCGCCGCCGGTGTTCGGGTTGTTTGATCCGTCGCCGCCGTTACTCTGCCGGTTGAGTCCCTGAATGATGGTCTGCAGGTTGCTGAGGTTCGTCGAACCCGTCGTGGTGGTGGAGCCTTGGGCATCACCGATCACCGGGAGGAGTGCTGGCTGTGGTTGCGGATACTTGAAGTAGCCGCCAGAGCTGTTTTGATCCCAGCGCATGAATCCCAGGTTGATGTTGCCGGCCAACTGCGGGTTGGTACCCAGGGCAGTGACGGCGCTATAGAGAGCGCACTGTTCGAAACCGGCATCCTTGCCGGCATTGATGGAAGAAACCACGCTTGCGTAGGGAGGCGGGCAGGTGAAATTGGCGGCACCGTTCCAAGCGCTGGAACTGTCCAGCAGAACAATCACGTTCGGTTGCCCGCCATTGATCGGCGTGCCGGTATACAGGTCGATATCCTCGCCGCTGGCCATGCCTGGCAGCGTCAGCGCCGCGGCAATCAGCACGAGGATGCGCAGCCGGCGATTCAAGTTGTTCCGTGCGTGTGTCATGGCGGCTACTCCGCGGGGCCGGATGCGAGGTTAATTGGGGCAGGGCGTGCCGATCGGCACCTGTACGGAGGCGCCTTGGTGCACGGTGACCGCGACAGAGGTATTGCTCGGGTCGGTGACGGTGGACTGGATGTCCCACTGCGTCGCCGAGCACATCGAGGGCGCCGCCGGTGGAGGGGATACCGATGAGGCCGGACCAGGCAGGGTCAGGTTGCCATTGGGATTGTTGGGCACCTTGCAGGCATCGCCCACCGGCAGGGACGCATTGGGGATCACCTTGCTGTCGAGGCAGGCGGGAGGTGCAACCTGGGCGGTGAAATCCGCGGTGCCGTCGCCGTTGACGTCGACCGGCACGCTGGTAGTGGTGGTGATCGGCACCCGGATGAACGGTTGGCTCATCACCTGTTCGATGCCTTGCTGCGCCACGCTTCCGGCCTCCAGCCGGTACTGCTGGTTGGCAGCAACCTTGGTATTGATCATGCTCGAGCCGACCATGGAAATGGCGAAGAGCATGAAGATGACCAGGAAGATCAGTGTCATCACCAGCGTGAAGCCGTGTTGCGGTGCGCGGCGCGCAGGAATCTTCATCACTGGTTCTCCCTTACACCGCCGGTGTTCCAGATGCGCGCCACGGTGCCGTAGACGTGCCGCTTGTAGTGGTCGCCATAGGGGCCGTCCGTCGCGGTGCGACCCAGGTCGTAGGTGCGGGTATCGGTCCAGCCGGTGGTCTGGTCGAGGTTGCGTGAAAGCAGGTTGATGCGTACGGCGGTGACGTTGGCCCAGTTGGCAGTGGCAGACGCGGTCCATGTGTAGGAGGCGGCCGTCGCTGCGGCGGCACAGGCCGCCGGCGCGGCACTGGTGTCGGACGGGTTGTCGACGTAGCAGTCTGGCGAGCCGTTGTTGTCGAGATCCTCGCCGTAGCTGTAGTGCACGTCCTCGATGCCGGTGACGAGCGAGGAAACCTGGATCGTTCCGTTCACGAACTCCGCCATCTTCAGCGTCGGCGTGGTGTCGGCACCGGCGCCGCTGCACACGTCGCAAGTGGCGACGTAGTAGCTGCGCAGGACGTATTTGCGCAGTTCGGCGGTGCTGCTGGTGCTGCAGGCGCCGCCGGCAACGGCCGCCTTGTTGTGCAGCGTGAAGGCGCTGGCGGTCTTGCTGTAGACCATCGATACGCTGTCGGTATCGCAGTCCGAGCGCTGCAGGTAGTAATCGCTGCCGTTGGGTGTAGTGGGGGGCGGGGTGCTGCCGGAAACATAGCTGACGGTGAGGACTTCCGCGCCGGTCTTCATGTTCGGCAGGGTGGTCGCCAGGCAGGGCGGGACGGCGGCCAGCGCGGGTCCGTAGACCGGGAGCGGGACGGTGAGTGCCGGGGTGGTGCTGAAGCCCATCGAGGCGGGTGCCGTGGCGCAGGGATCCGACAGGGCATAACTGGAGGTGGTCAGCGGCAGGCTGGCGCGTCCGTAGAAGCCCGCCATCTCGATGTCGCGGGTGATGGATTGCAGGGCGAAGCGGCCGTTCTCGACCTGTTCGGAGGTTTTGTTGAACTCCGCTCGCGCCTTGCTGGTGGAGACGTACAGCGAACCGAGGGCGGCCAGCAGCGCAAGGCCGATGGTGACGGCGATCATCAACTCGATCAGGGACATGCCCGTCTGGTGGCGGGCATATGACATGGGCTGATTGTTGGCGTGGGGAGTCATCATGTCGTCGTGAGATTGGCGATCTGGATTTCGACACTGATCACGCGTCGCAGGTTGGTGTCGCCGATCGAGTCTTTCCCGCACGACAAGGTCGGCGTCGCAGTGGGCATCAAGCCCTGCCAGGCAACGCTGACGCGATAGATCTGGTTGGTGGGGTCAACCTGGGTAATGCAGCCCACGGCGCCGATCATGGCGCCGACCTTGGAGGTGCCGGAAACTTCGCTGGAGCCGAGCAAGGCGTTTTGCCATGCGCTCAGATCGGCGTTGGCGGTGGCGACCTGGGCGGCCGAACCCGTGGCGCAGACGGGCAGCGGGGTGGTGGTCGTGCTCAGGCCGGTGGCGCCGTTCGAATAGCACGTGGCAACCTGCCGGTTGGCATTGATGCGTGAGGCCATGTCCTGCACCAGGGTCAGCGCCTGTACCCGCTGGTACGACTCCATTTCGCTGCGCGTGGACTTCGCCATCAGGGTGACGGTGCCGAGCAGGGCAATGGCCGCAATGACCAGCGATACCAGCGCCTCGATCAGCATCATGCCGGTCTGGTTTTTCATGGGCAGGTGACCTTGGTGGATTCGACGCGGCCGGTGGCGCCCACCGTGACGGTGAGGCAGAGCGGCTGCGAGCCGATCTTGTGGAGTGGCGCGACGGTGAACGTGGAACCCGTGGTGGTCATCCGGCCGTTGCCATCGAAGCTGAAGCTCCCGCTGGATGGCGTGATGACGACGTTACCCAAGGCATCCTGTTTGCGAATGACGCTGGTGCCCTGGCTGACCGTCCAGCCCTGGCTCCAGTCGGCCGCGTTGTTGGCCGTCACGTCGACTGTGGCGTTGCGCTTGATCGCCTCGCTGCGCGCCAGCGCCACCGTGGAGTTGATGTCCATCGAGGCGTTCTTGACGCTTTGCGATTGCAGGAACGGCTGCATCGAGGGAATGGCAATCATCATCAGCACGGCAAAGACGGCCAGGGTGACCAGCATCTCGACCAGCGTGAAGCCGTGGCTACGCGATGTGCGCATGGCTCATTTCCAGCAGTTCGCGGCGCCGCCACTGGCCAGCTTGCTGCCATCGCCGTTGAGGGTGAGCGTGCCGCAGTCGGTATCGCTGAGCTGGCTGTTTTGCGGCATGGCGGTGACGGTGTAACTCGGCGGCGTGCCGGCGGAGGCGGAACTCGCGGTGGCCATCGTGACGACCTGGTAGTTGGCCGACACGGTGTCCGGTATGACATAGCCAAGTGTGGTCACGCTGCCGGCAAACTGCCGGCTGTCGACCATGTAGCGCTCCTGCGCGCTGGCGATTTCCTGCATGACGCTCTCGGCCGCCGAGCGGTTGGAGCGCAGGATGTACTTGTGGTAGCTGGGAATGGCGATGGCGGCGAGGATGGCGACGATCGCCACCGTGATCATCAACTCGAGCAGGGTGAAGCCGCGGGTTCGCGTAGCGCACTGCGCCCCGCGCAGGCCTATGCGCCGCGGTGGCGTACATCGCCGGTCGGCGTGGAGTGATGCTGGCATATTCCCCCCTAGGATTGCCGGTAGTGTACGGGCGCCCGACAAGCTTGACCGTGCGCTGCATCGCGACTAACGGCATGCCGTGGCAGATACTGGAATGTTCCCCAGGCAATGTCAATTTGTTGATCTTCGGGCATTTGGTGGTGTCAAAGCCTCTTTCGAACGATCTTTCGGATTGACCGGGGAGGCGGCTTGGCGGTGCCCCGGAACGAGGCTTCGGATCAGCCGGTGATCGGTTGCCGGGGGCGCAGTTTGCAGCGTCCGCGGGAGGACAGCGGCACCCCCGAATGCGCCATGGCCCGCCGGTCGACCGGAAGCGAGCCCTGGCATTCAGTCGCAATGCCGGGCGCCCTGTCGCCAGCGCCGGGTGAGGCGCTCGACCAGCAGCGGAAGCAGCGCCAACAGGGCGAGTGCGCCCATCGGCAGCAGCACCGCGGGATGCAGGAACAGCCCGGCACCGAGCGTGCCGTCGCGGCCCAGTGCCTCGCCCAGTCCCGCGCCGATCGAGCATTCGAACACCAGCGACACGGTGCCGCCCAGCCAGCTGGCGCCCAGGAACAGCCACAGCGGGCAGCGCAGCCAGGCCAGCCCCACGGTGACCGCGCCGAACGGCATCACCGGTACGAAGCGCAGGAACAGCGTATAGCTCACCGGATGGAGCTCGAAGCCGTGGTGCAGGCGGGCCGCGAACGGCGGCGGGGGGCGCGTGCCCGCGCCGAAGGCGTAGCGGCTGGCGAGATACAGGATCAGCGAGCCCAGGGTGAGGCCCACCGAGGAGCACAGTGTGCCGTCGATCACGCCGAATGCGAAGCCGCCGGCGAGGATGATCACGATGGTGCCTGGAATGCCGGTGGACATCGCCAGCGTGAGCAGGCCGATGTAGGCCAGCCGGCTCAGCCAGGGGTATTCGGCGATGTGCGCGTGCAGCTCGTGCTGGTGGGCGACCAGGTGCTGCGGACTGAACCGGTCCAGCGCGCCGGAGGCATACAGCACGATCCCCGCGAGCAGCAGCAGGATCAGCGGCAGCGCGGCGCGCAGGCGTTTCAATACGATGCGCCGCGGGCGCCGTAGTTGGCGAGGACGCTGCGCGCCTCGTCGCGCAGGATGTCGCGGCGCACGGCTATGCCGCGGCGCACGAGCTCGCCGGTCCAGTCGGCGGGGAGCGGGCCCTCGTCGAATTCGGTGAGCTCTTCGACATCCTCGGCGCGCGCGCCGATCAGCAGCTCGTCGATGCCGGCCCACACCGTGGCGCCATAGCACTGGCAGCAGGGCTGGGCGCTGGTGGCCAGCGTGTAGCGGCCGCCCCCGGCGTTGATGCGATGGCTGGCGAGGCGCTGCTGCGCCCCCATGTAGGCTATCATCTCGGCGTGCGCCACCGAACAGGTCTGCGGCACCACGCGGTTCACGCCCACCGACACCACGCGGCCTTCCGCGTTGAACACTGCGGCACCGAACGGGCCGCCCGGGCCGTGTTCGATGTTGCGGCGGGACAGGGCGATGGCCAGTCCCACGCGCTCCCCGTCGCTGACGTAGCGCCGGCTGTCGTCGACCAGTTCCTCGACCCAGGGCGGTAGCGTGAGGTGGATCTGCGTCGGCAGGAACATGGCGCTCAGGCCTTCGCGGCCCAGGTGTCGCGCAGGGTCACCACGCGGTTGAACACCGGCGCGTCGGCGCGGTGGTCCACGCGGTCGGCCACGAAATAGCCCAACCGCTCGAACTGGTAGTGCTGCTCAGGTGCGGCTTGCGCCGAGGAAGGCTCGATCCAGCCCTGCACCACGCGCTTGGCCTCGGGGTTGATGTGCGCGGTCCACGGCTGGCCGTCGTCCTCGGCGTCCGGCGCGGGCACGTTGAACAGGCGGTCGTAGATGCGCACTTCGGCGGCCACGGCGTGCGGCGCGCTGACCCAGTGGATGGTGCCCTTCACCTTGCGGTCGGCGCCCGGCAGGCCGCTGCGGGATTCGGGGTCGAGCGTGCAGCGCAGTTCGGCGACGTTGCCGGCATCGTCCTTCAGCACTTCCTCGCATTTCACGATGCCCACGCCGCGCAGACGCACCTCGCCGCCGGGCACCAGACGCTTCCAGCCCTTGGGCGGCACCTCGGCGAAGTCCTCGCGCTCGATCCACAGCTCGCGCGCGAACGGCACCTCGCGCGTGCCGAAGCTCTCGTCCTTGGGATGGTTGGCGAAGCTCAGGGTTTCCGCATGGCGTTCCGGCAGGTTGATGATGACCAGCTTGAGCGGATCGAGCACAGCCATGCGGCGCGGCGCCTTGGCGTCGAGATCCTCGCGCACGCAGTTCTCAAAGATCGCGTAGTCGATCACGCTGTTCTGCTTGGAGACGCCCACGCGCTCGATCAGCAGGCGGATGCCGGCCGCAGTGAAGCCGCGGCGGCGCAGGCCGCGCAAGGTGTTCATGCGCGGATCGTCCCAGCCGTCCACGAACCCCTCGTTCACCAGTTGCGCCAGCTTGCGCTTGCTGGTGATGCAGTAGCTGAGGTTGAGGCGCGAGAACTCGATCTGGCGCGGCTTGGCGGGTTTCGCCTCCAGCCCGGCGGCGACCACCGACTGCCACAGTTCGGGATGGTTCGGCAGGTCCACCTTGTCGACGCACCAGTCGTACAGCGGGCGGTGGTCCTCGAACTCCAGCGTGCACAGCGAGTGGGTGATGCCTTCCATCGCGTCGGACAGCGCGTGCGCGAAGTCGTACATCGGGTAGATCGGCCACGTATCGCCAGTGTTCTGGTGGACGACCTTGCGGATGCGGTACAGCGCGGGGTCGCGCAGATTGATGTTGCCCGCGGCCATGTCGATCTTCGCGCGCAGGGTGCGGCTGCCGTCGGCGAACTCGCCCGCGCGCATGCGCTGGAACAGGTCCAGGTTCTCCGCCAGGGAACGGTCGCGGTACGGCGAGTTGCGGCCCGGCTCGGTGAGCGTGCCGCGGTATTCGCGCATCTCCTCGGCGCTGAGGTCGTCCACGTAGGCCAGGCCGTCGCCGATCAGCTTCAGCGCGGCTCGGTACAGCACGTCGAAATAGTCCGAGGCGTGGCGCAGCGCGTGCCATTCGTAGCCCAGCCACCGCACGTCGTCCTTGATGCCCTGGACGAATTCCGGGTCTTCCTTGCCGGGGTTGGTGTCGTCCAGGCGCAGGTTGCACCAGCCGTTGAACTCGCGGGCGATGCCGAAGCTCAGGCAGATCGCCTTGGCGTGGCCGATGTGCAGGTAGCCGTTCGGTTCGGGTGGGAAGCGGGTGTGGACGGCGACGTGCTTGCCCGTGGCCAGGTCCTCGCGGACGATCTGGCGGATGAAGTCGCGCGGGCCGTCGGCCGTCGCGGCGGCAGTGGCGGACTCGGCGGGGCTGGACGGACTCGACATCGGACACGACTCGCGGAAAGGGCGAAAGAATCCGCGAAGTTTACCTTGTCGCCAGCGATGACCGAAGGCGCGGGCGGGGTGGGTCAGGGCACCACGGTTCCCGGCGGGTTGGCACAGACTTGGTTGCGGCCGCGCTCCTTGGCCAGATACAGCGCGATGTCGGCCTGCTTGATCCAGGCTTCCACGTCGGCGTGCCGGGCTCCGACTTCCGCCACGCCGAGGCTGAGCGTGCACGGCTGCACGGACGAGCCGTCGCCGCGGCCGATCCGCTCGGCCCGCTCGCGGATCCGTTCGGCGACCTCGCGGGCGCGTTCGAGGCTGGTTTCCGGCAGCACCACGCCGAACTCGTCGCCACCGAGGCGGCCGGGCGTGTCCACGCTGCGCAGGCTCTCGTGCAGTACCGCGGCCAGTTCCTGCAGCAGGACGTCGCCGGCGGCGTGGCCGTGGCGGTCGTTGACCTGCTTGAAGCCGTCGATGTCGAGCAGGATCAGGGTGGCCGGCCGCTGGTTGCGCAGGTAGCGATGCATCTCGCGCGCGGCCGTTTCCAGCCAGTGTGCGCGGTTGGCCAGGCCAGTAAGTGTGTCGGTGCGGTTGAGCTGTTCCAGCAGGCGGTTCTGCTGGCGGATGCGGCGGCCGAACCTGAAATTCACCGTGCTCAGCCAGACCGGATAGATCGTCATCATCGGGATGCAGGCGGTGATGTCGAACATGTCGCTGGTCGGCTGCCACGCGAAATCGGTCAGCCATGCGGTCAGCACACAGGCCGAGACTTGCAGCAGCAGCGCGCGCAGCAGCACCCGCCAGCCGCCGGCGCTGATGCGGTCCATCGCCATCATCGAGGCCAGCATCACGCTCGGCAGCAGGTTGAACCGCATCGCCGCGACCCATGCCCCGAGCATGACCGAGTCGGCCATCAGGTTGAACTGCTCGTGCTGCACGGGCCGGGTGGCGCGCACGGCATGCAGCCAGGCCAGATGCGGCCACAGCAGGCCATTGGCGAGCAGCAGCGACCACAGCCAGGCCGGCGCCTGCTGCTGGTACAGCACGGCCGCCACCGGCAGCATGCCCAGTCCCAGCCCCAGCGTGCGCAGGCGATGGGCCAGGCTCACGAACCGCAGGCCTTCGTCACGCTTGCCCATTCGCCGGCCGCCCCCGTGTCGCCCTGCGGCGCTACCGGCGCCGCTGGCGCGACGATAGAGCAGTTGCCCGTCGAGCCGCTACTGGCGCCAGGCCAGGCATGCCGGGGCTTGCCGTCGGCATGCGGCAGGGCTAGCGTGCAACCCATGCATACCGTCTACCGCGCCGAAAACCTGTTCGACGCGCATCTGGTGAAGGATGCGCTGGAGCATGCGCAGATCCCCGCCTTCATTGCCGGCGAGTACCTCACCGGCGGGGTGGGTCAGCTGCCGGCGCTGGACTATCTCGCGGTGATGGTGCCCGACTCCAGCGTGGACGCTGCCGAGGGGGTCGTGCGCGAGGTCGAGGCGCAGCTGGCCGAGGCGCGCGAGGCGATGCGCGAGCTGGGCGACGATCCCGGCGATCCGCTGGCCGTGCCCTGCTGAGCCGCGCGGTGCCCGTTTCGGCGTCGAGTGCCCGCGCCGACGAGCCGCAACCGACCACCGTGGAGAACGCGATGCATGCTTTTGCCGCACTGGTCCGTGCCGTGCCGGACTTCCCCAAGCCCGGCGTGCTGTTCCGCGACGTCACCCCGCTGCTGGCCGATGCGCGCGGTTTTGCCGACTGCATCGCCGCGCTGGCCGAGCCGTGGCGTGCGATGGGCGTGCAGGCGGTGTGCGGCATCGAGGCGCGCGGCTTCATCTTCGGCGCCGCGCTGGCGCAGGCGCTGGGTGCGGGTTTCGTGCCGCTGCGCAAGCCGGGCAAGCTGCCGCCGCCGGTGCTGGCGGTGGACTACCAACTGGAATACGGCAGCGACCGGCTGGAGGCGCGCAGCGACGCCCTGAAGCCCGGCGAGCGCGTGCTGATCGTGGATGACGTGCTGGCCACCGGCGGCACCCTGGCCGCGGCGCAGGCACTGGTCGGGTGCTTCGGCGCCGAACTCGCCGGCGCGTCGGTGGTCATCGAGCTGGAGGCGTTGCACGGACGCGGGCGCTGGAACGGCGGCCAACCACTGCACGCGCTGTTGCGCTACTGATCGTCATGCCGCTGGCGGATCATCCCGGCATCCGGACGGGCTATTGCAGCCCGGGCGGCAATAGCTGTCCGGTGGGTGCATCGACCGACGTCACGTAGAATAGTTCGCAGGCGCCGTCGCCGGTGTCGTCGCGGCTCAGCGAGGTGCGCCAGTGCCAGCCGCCGGCGCGGTCGGCGTCGACCAGATAGCCGTCCAGCGTCACCAACTGGCCCACCCGCACGCGCCCCAATGCCCGGCGCACATCCGCATCGGCGGGAATCAGGTGCATGTTTGCGCTGTGCGTCTCGATCTCGCGGCGCGGGATCGGAAATTGCCGCACGCTCCAGTGGTAGAAGCGCCCCGATTGCGAGACGTCGATGTCCTTGAGCACGCTGCTGTCGGACATGCGCCCCCAGCCCAGCGCGAAGTCCTCGGGCACCAGCGCGGCGCCGGCGTCGAAGCGGTAGCGCTCGGTGGACAGCACGCGCGCGGTGAGGTTGAACCGTGCTCGCGGGGTGAGCGCGAAGTCACCCACGCGGATCGTCGCCATCGGCGTGCCCAGCGGCGTCTGCACGGGATCGGCTGGCGCCAGCACGCCCGGCGGCGGATGCAGTGGTCGTGACTGCCACCAGGACCGGCCGCACCACAACGCCAGCAGGGCGGTAGCGACCAGCCAGGGGCGGCGCATTCAGTCGAAGTCCGCGGCCAGTGTGTCGCGCTGCTCGGGCGTCAGCGCCACTTCGACCGGCATCACGGGCAGGCTGCAGGCCAGCGTCACCGGTGCGCCTGCCTTCCACGCGGCGATACGCGCCGCGCCCAGCGGGAAGCGCAGGAAGTGCACCGCGGCGGTCTTCTCCTCGTTGCTGCGCTCCATGTCCTCGTCGGCGACGGCGATGGCTGATGCGTGGCCGGACACGGTCAGCGCGATCGTGTGCTCGATGCCGCGCAGGCGCACCAATTCGCGCCTGCGTTCCTCCACCTCGTCGTACTCGATCAGCAGCGTGGCCTTGAGGTTGTCACCGTCGGGGATCAGCGGGTTGTAGGCATCCAGTTCGTCCTGGATGCCGGCGGGCTCGAAGATGCGCTCGATGCGCAACATCTCCTGCACCTGGTACTGGATGCTGAGGCGGTCCTCGAAGATCAGGGTGAGGTGTGCGCCCAGGTGCACGGTGCGCTGCTTCTTGTGCGCCATCACGCGGGCGCGGAATTCGGCGCGTTCCAGCGCGTAGTTCTCCAGGCTGAGCAGGTCGCTGCGTTCGAGCTGGTCCATGGTCAAATCCCGTAGGCCCTGCGCAGCAGGCTGAGCGGATGTTCGGCCGACGGTTTGTCACCGAGCCCGTGCGCGATATGGCCGCCGGCCATCGGGCAGTCGCTGGTGAAGTGCGCGGGCTCGGCCTGCGTCACGCGATTTTCCACCGGTTTGGCCAGCTTGCGCGACAGCGCGTAGGTCTTGTGCTTCACACCGTAGGTGCCGTCGTGGCCGGAGCAGCGCTCGATGGTGACGACCTCGGTGTCCGGCACCAGCTGCAGGATCTCGCGCGTCCGTGGGCCGATCTTCTGCACGCGCTGGTGGCAGGGCACCTGCCAGGCGATCTTGCCCAGCGGGGCCTTGAAGTCGGTCTTGAGCAGGCCGGCCCTGTGGCGTTCGGCGAGGTACTCGAACGGGTCGAAGAAGCGTTCGCGCACCAGCGCCACGTCGGCATCGTCGGGAAACATCAGCGGCAGCTCCTGCTTGAACATCAGCACGCAGGAGGGGATCGCCGCGGTGAAATCCCAGCCCTCGCGGGCCATCTTCGCCAGCACCGGGATGTTGCGCTCCTTGTACTTGCGCACGGTGGCCAGATCGCCGAGTTCCAGCTTGGGCATGCCGCAGCAGCTTTCCTGTTCGACCAGCTTGCTGGGGATCGCGTTGTGCGCGAGCACCGCGGCGAGGTCTTCCACCACGCCCGGCTCGGAGTGGTCGCAGTAGCAGGTGGTGAAGATCGCCAGCTTGCCGCGGGTGCGGCCAGCCTGCTTCGCTTCGCCCGCGCCATCGAGTTTCTTCAGGCGCTTGCGTGCGGTGGGCGCGTGGTATTCGGGCACGCGCGCCTCCGCGTCCACGCCCATGGTCTTCTCAAGCAGCTTGCGCGCGGCCTTGTTGCGGTTGGCGGCGTTGACCGTCTGCACCACCACGGGAATCGAAGCGAGCTTGCCCACGGCGCGCGTGTTGGAAAGAATCTTTGCCGAGAGCGGTGCGCCGTGTTCGCGGAACTCGACCGCCTTGGCGCGCAGCATCAGATGGGGAAAGTCCACGTTCCACGGATGCGGCGGCGTGTACGGGCACTTGGTCTGGTAACAGAGGTCGCACAGGTAGCACTGCTCGATCACCTTGGGGTAGTCGGCCTTGGCCACGCCGTCGATCTCCATCGTCTTCGACTCGTCGACCAGGTCGAACAGGGTGGGGAAGGCGTGGCACAGGCTCACGCAGCGGCGGCAGCCGTGGCAGATGTTGAACACGCGCTCCAGTTCCGCATCGAGCGCTGTCTGGTCCCAGAACGCGGGGTCGTCCTGGCCCAGCGGATGGCGGGTGGGCGCCTCGAGGTTGCCTTCGCGGTTGCTGTCGACCGGTTCCGACATGGGCATCTCCGTGGGAGCCGCGGCGTGGCATCCCCTGCGTTGCGACGGCCCTGCCGACAGCCCGCGGGCTGCCGGCAGGCGACTCAGCCCAGTTCGCCCAGCGCCTTGGTGAAGCGGTTGGCGTGCGAGCGTTCGGCCTTGGCCAAGGTCTCGAACCAGTCGGCGACCTCGTCGAAACCTTCCTCGCGCGCGGTCTTGGCCATGCCCGGGTACATGTCGGTGTACTCGTGGGTCTCGCCGGCGATCGCGCTCTTCAGGTTGGCGTGGGTCTCGCCGAACGGCAGGCCGGTGGCCGGGTCACCGCACTGTTCCAGGTATTCGAGATGGCCGTGGGCGTGGCCGGTCTCGCCTTCGGCGGTGGAGCGGAACACGGCGGAAACGTCGTTGTAGCCCTCCACGTCCGCCTTGCCGGCGAAGTAGAGGTAACGGCGGTTGGCCATGGATTCGCCGGCAAACGCGTCTTTCAGACTCTGCTCGGTCTTCGAGCCTTTCAGCTTGCTCATGACATCACCTCGTGGCGTCGGGCTGGGAGGGCAATGCGGGAGCGGCCTGGCGGTCGCGACCCATCGAGCCTAGCGCCGCGGCAGGCTTCGTTGAAATTGATTGTGCTTATCAGGACGATCGTTGCCGGCTATCGCTGCGCGACTTGGTGCGTGCAGGTGCGGCAGGGGGCGGCGCGACCACATCGTGCGGGTCGAGCAGGCCTTTCGGCAGGTCGCGGAACACACCGGCGAGCTGCTTGAGGAAGCCGCCCATCGCCGAGCTCTTGCGCCACAGCATCGCGATGCGTCGGCTCGGCGGATGGTTGCCGCGGAACTCGACCAGCTGCACGTTCGGCGCCTGCGCCACCGGCGGCTTCACCGCCAGCGTGGGCAGCAAGGTGATGCCCACGTCGGCGGCCACCATCTGGCGCAGCGTCTCCAGGCTGGTGGCGCGGAAGCCGCTCTTCTCGCCCGCGCCGGCGAGGTGGCAGACCTCCAGCGCCTGGTCTCGCAGGCAGTGGCCGTCCTCCAGCAGCAGCAGGCTCTGGTCCCCGAGGTCGGCCAGCTTCAGCGAGGGGCGCCGCGCCAGCGGATGCGATTGCGGTACCGCGAGCAGGAAGGGTTCCTCGAACAGGAATTCCGCATGCAGGCTGTCGTCGTGCACCGGCAGCGCGAGAATGCCGGCGTCGAGCCGCCCCTCGCGCAGGCGGCGCAGCACTTCCTCGGTCTTCTCCTCCACCAGCAGCAGTTCCAGCCGAGGGAAACGCCCGCGCACCAGCGGCACCACGTGCGGCAGCAGGTAGGGGCCGAGCGTGGGAAAGATGCCCAGCCGCACCGTGCCGGATTCGGGATCGAGCGTGCGCCGCGCGATGCCCTTGATCTGCTCCACCTCGTTCAGCACATCGCGCGCGCGCGCCACGATCTCGCGACCCACGTCGGTGAGCAGCACCTTGCGCGGCGTGCGTTCCACCAGCGCCACGCCCAGCTCGTCCTCCAGCTTCTTGATCTGGGTGGACAGCGTGGGCTGGCTGACGAAGCAGGCTTCCGCCGCGCGGCCGAAATGGCGCTGCTCGGCCAAGGCCACCAGGTAATGCAGGTCGCGCAGGTTCATGGATCGCCTACCGATAGAGCAAGGCTATGAAGAGCATGTTAGTCATTAGTCGCTGACGCGCAAGCGCCGCGTCGCTGGCGGGGGTGGCCATGCCTTATGGCACTGTGTGGAAAGTCATGCGCCGCCTAGCGTGATGGGTTCCTGTACACGTTTGGGGAAATCGTCATGCGTCGCCATATCCGCCCTCTTCTGTTCACCGCGCTGGCCGCCAGCTGCGGCCTGGCGTTCGCCGCCGGCGCCGACCAGGCGCCCAAGGGCCGCCTGCCGTCCTGGGCGGTGCCGCAGTCCTACCAGATCGCGTTCAAGGTGGATCCGGCGCAGACCGATTTCTCCGGCACCACCACGATCAAGGTGAAGCTGGCCAAGGCTTCCGACCACGTGTGGCTGGACGGCGCCGAGCTGAAGGTGTCGAAGGTGACGGTCACCGACGCCGCGGGCAAGGCGCACGACGCGAAGTATGTGGAGGCCGACCCCAAGGCCGGCGTGGTGCGCGTGGACTTCGGCAGCACGCTGCAGCCCGGCGAGATCACGCTGAAGTTCGAATACACCGCGCCGCTCAACGCGCAACTGCAGGGCCTGTACAAGGTCACCGCCAAGGGCCAGCCCTACGCGATGACGCAGATGGAACCGATCAGCGCGCGCTTCGCGTTCCCGAGCTTCGACGAGCCCGGCTTCAAGACGCCGTTCGACATCTCCATCACGCTGCCCGAGAAGGACGTGGCGGTGGCGAACACGCAGCAGGTGAGCGAGAAGCCCGCCGGCCAGGGCTGGAAGACGGTGACCTTCGCGCAGACCCTGCCGCTGCCGACCTACCTGGTGGCGTTCGCCGTGGGTCCGTGGGACATCACGCCGACCGCGCAGATCTCGCCCGACGCCTACCGCAGCAAGCCGCTGCCGCTGCGCGGCATCGCCGCCGCCGGCGAGGCGCACCGCATGAGCCATGTGATCTCCGAGACGCCGAGCATCATCCACGCGCTGGAGAACTACTACGGCTTCGGTTATCCGTGGGACAAGCTGGACGTGCTCGCCGCGCCGGACTTCTCCGCCGGTGCGATGGAGAACGCGGGCCTGGTCACCTTCCGCGACTGGCTGCTGCTGCTCGACAAGGACTCGCCGGCGCGCAACGTGCGCGGCTCGTTCAACGTCACCGCGCACGAGCTGGCCCACCAGTGGACCGGCGACACCGTGACGCTGGCCTGGTGGAACGACATCTGGCTCAACGAGGCCTTCGCCACCTGGATGCAGGAAAAAGTCACCGAGGAGGTGCATCCGGAATACCGCGCCGACCTCGACCGCGTACGCGGGGCGCAGGGCGCGATGGGCAACGACAGCCTGATCAGCGCGCGCAAGATCCGCCAGCCGATCACCGGCAACGGCGACATCGAGACCGCGTTCGACGGCATCACCTACCAGAAGGGTGCTGCCGTCATCGGCATGTTCGAGAACTACGTGGGCGACAAGACCTTCCAGAAGGGCATGCGCGCCTACATCCAGGCGCACAAGTTCGGCAACGCCACCGCGGACGACCTGGTCAATGCGATCGCCACCGCGGCGGGCAAGGGTGACGCATTCAAGCATGCGTTCAAGAGCTTCCTCGACCAGTCCGGCGTGCCCTACGTGCAGACGAAGCTGGAACAGAAGAATGGCCAGACCGTGCTGGAGCTGAAGCAGAGCCGCTACCTGCCGCTGGGCAGCCGCGGCGACAGCCAGCGCATCTGGGGCGTGCCGGTGTGCGTGCGCTACGGCACGGCCGACGGCAGCAAGGTGGTCTGCGACATGCTGGATAAGGCCACCGGCTCGGTGGTGCTCGCCGGCGCCAGCAACCCGACCTGGGTGATGCCGAACGCGAACGCCGCCGGCTACTACCGCTTCAGCCTCGACAAGGGCGAGCTGGACGCGCTGGTGAAGGAGGTCGCCAAGCTCAGCGACGCCGAGCAGCTCGCCTATGCCGACGCGATCGGCGCCAGCTTCCAGCACGGCGATCTCGATGCCGGCCAGGTGCTCGCCGCGCTGAGACCGCTCACCGAGTCCAAGACGTCGCAGGTGTTCACCGCGCCACTGGCGCGCGTGAGCTGGATCTACCACCACGTGGCGAAGACCGATGCCCAGCGCGCCCGCATCGCGGACTGGGTGAAGGCCGCCTACCTGCCGAAGCTCGAAGCGCTGGGTTACCAGCGCAAGCCGGGCGAGTCGGAGGACGACTCCCTGCTGCGCAGCACGCTCGCCAGCGCGCTGGCCTTCGACTACAAGCTGCCCGCGGTGCGTGCGGCCCTGCTCCAGCAGGGCGAGGCGGCGCTGAAGAAGAAGGCCGACGGCCGCCTGGATCTCACCGCTGCCAACCCCGACCTGCTCGGCGACGCGCTGGGCATGGCGGTGCAGACGCAGGGCAAGAGCGCGGTCGATGCGCTGATCGCCGAGCTGCCGCAGACCAGCGATCCCGCGCTGCGCAACGGCATCCTCGGCGGCCTCGCCAGCGTCGAGGATCCCGCGCTCGCCGAGCAGGTGCGCGACTTCGCGATCAGCAAGCCGGTGAAGGTGGGCGAGATGGCCTCGCTGCTGCGCTCGGGCCGCGACACTGAGGCGCAGCGCAACGCGATGTGGACCTGGTTCACCGGCCACTACCCGCAGATCCTCAAGCGCACCGGCAGCTTCGCCGGCGGCTATCTGCCGATGCTGGCCGCGGGCGGCGGCTGCTCCACCGCCGAGGCGCAGCGGCTGCAGGCGTTCTTCAAGCCGCGTCTCAACGATGCCGCCGGCATCTCGCGTGGCCTGGCGCAGACCAGTGAATCGATCGAGCTGTGCGCGGCACTGCAGGCCAAGCAGGACCCGGCTTCGATCCTGCGCTGATCGCCGGCAACCGTTGCGCGACAAGCCCCGCTGCGGCGGGGCTTGTCGTTTGCGGCCATCGCGCGAAAGGCATCCGCATGCCGTAGCATGCGCGGCAGAATTCACGTCACCGGCATCGAAGACAGGGGGGCCTGATGATCGAGCTGGAAATCCAGGCGCTCGCGCTGCAGCGCGAGGGCTTGCTCATCGAGGTCGGCCGCCTGGCCGCGGCGAACGATTTCACCCTGCTGCGGCAGCGCCTGACGCAGGATACCCACGGCATCCTCCTGAGCATGGTGGTGCGCGGCTCGTGGTTCAAAAAACGCGCGTTGCGCCTGGCGCTTGAAAGTTGCGACCGGCTCGTCAGCTTCGAACTGGTGCCCGCTGTCGAGGATGGGACGCGCGCGCATTTCGCCGCCGCCAGCAAGGTCACCAGCGGCTACGTGCCGCCGTCGGCACCACCGCCCGAGCCGGCATCCGCTCCGGAACATGATGCCGTGCCCGCGCCGATCGCGAGTGCGGAGGCCGAGGTTGCCATCGCGGCGCCTCCGCAGTCCGTACCGGAAACGGAGACATTCGAAGCGCTGGTGGTCCGCCGATCCGCGCCACCACCCGCGGCGCCCGAGCTGGAACCCAAACCCTTCGTCGAACTGCCGGAGCTTGCGGCCGACGAGGCGGCGGTCGGACGGGCGCTGGCAGCGCTCGAACAGGAGTACCCGCGCATCCTGCCACGCCTGCAGGCGCTGGATCGCGGCGTGCAGCCGGGCGCGCGCGACGCCACGCTGCAGCTGGCCGGGCGGCGGGTGGGCGCGTGGCTGTTCGCGCGCGAATATTCGCTGGACACCGGGCTCGCGCTCGACACCGCACTTCCCGCACTCGCCGTGCCGGCGCTGCATGCCTTCGCCGACGTGGAGCTGCAGGATGGCCGGCTGCATATCCGGCACAGCGCGTTGTGTTCCGGGGACGGCCATTCCGGCTGCGGCTTCTATGGCGGCTTCCTCGAAGGCCTGCTCGGACCGGCCCTGGCGCGGCGCAGCCTGGCGGTTTTCCCGGTCTGTTGCCGCAGTTTCGGCGCCGACGAATGCGTGCTGGCGGTGTCGGACTGATTCCGGACGGCGCAAGCGCCGTGTTCTACTGACGTCCGGCCGGCCGCGAGGCACACAGGGAGATGCGCATGCTTGCTCGACTGATCGGACTGCTGGGCCTTGGGCTGCTGCTGGCAGCGCCGCTGCCGGCGCAGGACGTGCCGCCGCCGCTGCGCGACTGGCAGGGCTGGGTGCTGCACGACGTGCCGCAGCACGCCTGCCCGTTCCTCGCCAACCAGGCGCCGGACGCGGACAGCTACCAGTGCGCGTGGCCCGGCCGCCTGACGCTGGATGCCGGCAAGGACGGCGCCCAGTTCGGCCTGGCCGTGCACGTGGACGCGCCCAGCTGGGTGGCGCTGCCGGGCGGCGAACGCACCTGGCCGCAAGCGGTGACGGCGAACAACCAGCCCGCCGCGGTGCTGCGCCACGACGACCGGCCGATGCTGCGGCTGGCGCCCGGCGACTACCAGTTGCGCGGCATGTTGCCGTGGGCTGAGCGTCCCGCGCGCCTGCGCGTACCGGCGGAAATCGGCCTGGTCGCACTGAACCTGGACGGTGTGGCGGTGTCGCGCGTCGAGCGCAATGGCGACGAGCTCACCCTGGGCGAAGCCGCCGCCGCGCAGCGCGCCGCCGATGCCTTGTCGCTGCGCGTCTACCGCGAACTCGGCGACGGCCTGCCCGCGCTGCTGCATACGCAGCTGCAATTCGATGTGGCCGGCAGCGCACGCGAAGTCGTGCTGGGGCCGGCCCTGCCTGCGGGCTTCGTCGCCATCGCGCTCGGCGGCGACTTGCCGGCGCGGTTGGAGAACGATGGCCGCCTGCGTGTGCAGTTGCGGCCTGGGCACTGGTCGCTGACCCTGGATGCGCGCGCCACCGCGCCGCTGGCGAAGGTGGCGCTGAAGCTGCCCGCTGCGCCGTGGCCGCGACAGGAGGTCTGGAGTTACCGTGACGATCCCGCCTTGCGCGGCAGCCGCGCCGAAGGGCAGGCCATCGACGCTGCGCAGGCTGGCGTGCCGAACGACTGGAGCGACCTGCCCGCGTTCGCGCTGAACGACGGCTCGGGCCTGAGCATCGTCGCCGGCACGCGTGGCGACGAGGGCGGCAAGGGCGACCAGATCCATCTGCAACGCGAGCTGTGGCTGGACTTCGACGGCAGCGGCCTGCGCGCGGCCGACCATCTCTCCGGCGAGCTGCGCCACCACCAGCGGTTGGACACCACTGCACCGTGGCAATTGCAGCGAGCCAGCGAGGGCGGCACACCGCTGCTGGTCAGCAAGGGCAGCGATGGCCGCAGCGGCGTCGAACTGCGCACGCGCAAACTCGATCTGGATGCCGGCCTGCGTTTGCCCGCGCACGGCGGCGCGATCCCCAGCTCCGGCTGGCAACTGCCGCTGGAGGGCATCGCCGCCAACCTGCATCTGCCGTACGGCTACCGCCTGATCGCGGCGCCCGGCGCGGATCGCGCGCCGGAGACATGGGTGGCGCAATGGAGCCTGCTCGACCTGTTCGTGCTGGCGCTGGTCGCCTTGCTGGCCGGTCGCCTGCTCGGCTGGCGCTGGTCGCTGCTGGCGGCGCTGTACCTGGCGCTGGGCCGTCATGAAGGCGGTGCACCGCTGTGGACGCTGGCCGTGGTGTTGCTGCTGGCACTGCTGTTGCGCGCCTTGCCGGAAGGACGGCTGCACACGGTGGTGCGCGGCGCTGCCATTGCGGTGTTCGTGCTGGCGGTGCTGTGGAGCCTGCCATTCGCCGCGCGGCAATTGCAATACGCCCTGCATCCGCAGTTGGAGGGTGGGGCGGTCGTGCACGAGGAATACATCCAGCCACCGCCCAAGATCATCCGGCAGGCAACGCCGCCACCGGTGGAGGAGGTTTCCAACGATGCGGTGCCAGCGCCGCCGCAGGCAGCGCCTGCAGTGTCGCCACCGCCGCCTGAGCCCATGAAACAGCCTTCGCCGCGCGTACGCGCCAAGACGCAGTATCTTTCTTCGGTCGTCGTGGCCGGGAATGCGCTGCAAAGCCCGGACCTCAACGATTTCGACAGCCGCAGCACGATCCAGGCAGGCGCGGGCACGCCGGGCTGGGATCAAGGCAACGACTACCAGCTCGGCTGGTCCGGCCCGGTGACTGCGGAACAAACCACGCGCCTGCTGATCGCGCCGCGCTGGCTGGTGCGCCTGCTGCGCGTGACGATGGTCGGCCTGCTGGCGGCCTTGCTGGCGAAGCTGCTCGCCAGCCTGCGTCCGTGGCGCCTGTCCTGGCCTGCGGCGCGTGGTGCCAACGCGGCCGGTGCGCTGCTGCTCGCCGTCGCGCTGTTGCCTTCGCTCTCGCACGCGCAGAGCTTGCCGAACCAGCAACTGCTGGATCAGTTGAAGGCCCGCCTCACCGAGGCGCCGAAGTGCGCGCCCGATTGCGCCAGTGTGGCGCAGGCGCAACTGCAGGCCAGCGGCGACATGCTGGATGTGGCGATGGAGGTGGATGCGGGTGCCATCGTGGCCTTGCCGCTGCCGCAACCCGACTCCGCGCTGCAGTTGCTCGACGCCAGCGTGGACGGACATCCCGCCGCGCTGGTCCGTGACGGTGGCGATGCGCTGCTGCGTCTTGACCGCGGCGTGCATCGCGTCGGCCTGCGCTATCGCATCGGCGCGACGGACAGCGCCAGCCTGGATTTCACCCTGCCGCCGCAGCGGGTGGCATTCAGCGGGCAGGGCTGGTCGCTGGATGGCGTGGACGGCGGGCGCATGCTGGGCGACAGCCTCGCGTTGCAACGCGTACGTGTCGCAGCCGACGGCGCGCCGGCGACAGCCGCGCAGGACTTTCCGCCCTACGTGCAGCTCACCCGCCGCCTGCTGCTGGGCGTGGACTGGCGGGTGGAGAACACGGTCGAGCGCATCGCGCCGGAGCAGGGCGGCTTCAGCCTCAGCCTGCCGCTGCTGCCCGGCGAGCACCCGCAGGGCGACGGCGCGCTGGTGAAGAACGGCCGCATCGACGTCACCTTCAACGGGAGCAGCAACGAGGTGCGCTGGACCAGCCGGCTGGATCACGCGGCCAGGCTTGCGCTCACGGCGCCTGCGCTGGGCGAGCGCGCCGAAGTGTGGGAAGTCGTCGCCGCGCCGATGTGGCACGTTGATGCGCGCGGCGTGCCGACCAGCGCCAGCGACGACGGCCTGCGCTTCCAGCCGTTGCCCGGCGAAACCCTGCAACTCGGATTCAGCCAGCCGGTCGCGCTCGACGGGGGCAGCCTCGCCTTCGACGAGGTGGCCGTGCGCAGCAGCGTGGGTGAGCGCAGCACGGAAACCACGCTCGCGCTCAAGGCGCGCAGCACGCGCGGCGGCGAACATGCAGTCAGCCTGCCCATTGGCGCCGAGTTGCTGGAAGCGAGCCGCGACGGCGAGCCGGTGAGCCTCGCGGTGCGCAACGGCAAGCTGGGCCTGCCCCTGCTGCCCGGCGCGCACGATTACCGCGTGCGGCTGCGCGAGCCGCACGGCGTCGCCGCGACCATGCGCACGCCGTCGTTCGCGTTGGATGCGCCAGCGGCGAACATCGCCACGGAATTCGATCTGCCGCAGGATCGCTGGGTGCTATGGACCTGGGGGCCGACCACCGGTCCGGCGGTGCTGTACTGGTCGCAGCTCGTGGTGCTGCTGCTCGTCGCCTGGCTGCTGGCCAGGTACGCGCCCACGCCACTGCGCTATCGCCATTGGCTGCTGCTGGGGCTGGGCTTCTCCGCGTTCGCGTGGGGGGCATATGCGCTGGTGGTGGCGTGGCTGATCCTGCTTGGCCTGCGCGCGCGCTGGACGCTGCCGGAACGCGCGCGGGGATTCAACCTCGCGCAGCTCGGGTTGGCGCTGCTCACGGTGCTGGCGCTGGCCGTGCTGGTGGCCGCGGTGCCCAAGGGCCTGCTCGGCGTGCCGGACATGCACGTGGCCGGCAACGGTTCCGATGCCTGGCGGCTGCGCTGGTTCGCCGACCAGAGTGCCGGTGTGCTGCCTGCGGGTGGCGTGCTCAGCGTGTCGCTGTGGTGGTACAAGCTCGCCATGCTGGCGTGGGCGCTGTGGCTGGCGTTCGCACTGGTCGGCTGGCTGCAATGGGCCTTCGGTGCGTGGACGCACGGTGGCTACTGGCGCCAGCGCGGACCGGAGCCGGGAGCGACGCCGCCACCGCCCCTGCCGTCCGCACCCGAGGAGTCGTCGCGTGCCTGACGTGCGCACCCTGCTGGCCGCCGCCACGGTGCGGCTCGGCGAGCGCGCCGATGCCGAGGCCCTGCTGCTGCACGTGCTCGGTCAGCCGCGCAGCTGGCTGTTCGCGCACGCTGACGATGCGCCGGATATGGACGTCCAGACGGCCTTCGAGGCGCTGGTCGCGCGCCGTGTCGCTGGCGAGCCGGTGGCCTATCTCACGGGGCGCCGGGGGTTCTGGACGCTGGAGCTGGAGGTGACGCCGGCTACGCTGATTCCGCGCCCGGAGACCGAACTGCTGGTGGAGCTGGCACTGGAGCGCCTGCCGCGCGATGCCACGATCCGCGTGGCCGACCTCGGCACCGGCAGCGGCGCGATCGCACTGGCGATCGCCAGCGAGCGCCCGCACGCGCGCGTCGTCGCCACGGATGCGAGCGCGGACGCACTCGCCGTCGCTCGTCGCAACGCGCAGCGAGTCGGCATCGACAACGTGCGTTTCGTGCAGGGTGACTGGCTGGCGCCATTGGCGGACGAGCGTTTTGCGCTGGTCGTCTCCAATCCGCCCTACATCGAGGCGACCGACCCGCACCTCGCGCAGGGCGACCTGCGCTACGAGCCGGCCACGGCGCTGGCGTCGGGCGCGGACGGCCTGGACGACATCCGCCGCATCGTCGCCGGCGCGACGGCGCATCTCGATCCCGGCGGCTGGCTGCTGTTCGAGCACGGCTGGAACCAGGGCGATGCCGCTCGCGCGCTCTTGCGCGCAGCGGGCTACGCGCAGGTATTCACCGCGCAGGATCTGGAAGCGCGCGACCGGGTGAGCGGCGGAAGCAAGGCTGGCGGCTGATCCCGGGTGGCGCATACACCCTGAGATGCCGATCAATGTCCGGTACTGCGCGGACCGAAAGGGGACGGGCAGGACGATCCGCATTCCCCGTGCTTCCGGCGCGAAGACCACGCCACGAGAAAGCCGCCGTCCCCGTGTGTGCCGGGGACGGCGGCTTTCCGCGATTTTCAGAGCAGCTGGATCGCAAGGCGTGGCAGCCGTCAGAGTGGCCGGCGGCGCCCGAAGATCAGCGACACGATGAACAGGATCAGGAAGACCACGAACAGGATCTTGGCGATGCTCGCGGCGAGGCCGGCGATGCCGAAGAATCCGAAGAATCCGGCAACCAGCGCGATGATCAGAAAGACGATGGCGTAATAGAGCATGGTTTTCTCCCGTGGTCCGTCATGCGGGTTTCGGCGCCGCAGAAGCGGATGGTTTCATCACAGGCCGGAATTGAAATCCCGCAGCTGCTTCATCGCTTCGTCCTTGGCCATGCCGTAGCGTTCCTGCAGTTTTCCGACGAGATACTCGGCGTCGCCGTTGGCCACGTCGATGTCGTCATCGGTCAGCTTGCCCCAGCGGGATTTGAGCTTGCCGTGGAGCTGTTTCCACCGGCCATTCAGCTTGTCTTCGTTCATCGGGGGTTCTCCATGTCGGATGGCGGGTCACTTCACCTTCAGGCCCGAGGCGTCGACGCTCTTCACGCCCTTGACGCTCTTGGCAGCGGCCACCGCTTTGTCCACCGCGATCTTGGTGGGAAGCACGCCGGTGAGAGTGACTACGCCGTCGACGGTATTGACGGAAACCTCGCTGCTGGAGACTCCCTTGGTGGTTGCCAGCTCGGTCTTCACTTTGGTGGTGATCCAGGTATCACTGCCAGCCTGGCCCATGCTGGTGGCGTGGTTGCTGGCCGGCGTGTCTTGCGCTTGTGCCATGCCGGCGAACGAGCCCAGGGCGGTGGCGATTGCAAAGGCGACGGCTGACAGGGCGACTGAGGTTTTCATGGTGACCTCCCATCTCGAAAGTGGATTTTTCCGGCGGCGCGGAAAGCAGCGGCATGGGCTGTTGGCGATGCGATGCCGGAGGCATCGGGGCCGCTTTGCGCATGTCCCGTTTCGCGACCGGTTTGCGTGCGCAGTGGGACGGGACGGTTCCAGTGATAGAAGGCGGCGGGTTAGGTGGGGGTGAATGATCCGTCGAATGAATCAAGCGGCATTCATGTACGGAAGGCCCGTCGAGACCGGCGTCAGACATGCGTGGCATATGGGATGTGGTCCGCCGCCGAAACGCGCGCCGCGCCACTGCATGGATCGGTACGGCCGCAACAGTGGATCGCACGGCGTTGCCGATGCGCGCGCGGCAACGCCGCGCCTCGACACCGGCGAAGCGTCGGCATCTGGCGACTGCGTGGCGATCTGCGGGACTTCTAGCCTGCGCTGGCGAGGCTGCCGCCGGACAGCTGCGGGAAGCGCGCGTGGATCGCGCGGCGGATGCCGGGCAGGTCGAGGCCGGCCATGCTGAGCACTTCCTCGCGGCTGCCGTGTTCCAGATAGACGTCCGGAAGACCGAGGTGGAGGATGGGCTTGACGATGCCGTGCGCGGCAAGGCATTCCGCCACGGCGGAGCCGGCGCCGCCGGCGACCGCGTTGTCTTCCAGTGTGACGAAGGCGTCATGGGACTTCGCCAGTTCCGCCAGCAGCGCCTCGTCCAGCGGCTTCACGAAGCGCATGTTGACCAGGGTGGCGTCGAGCTCGCCGGCGATCACCGCGGCAGGCGCCAGCATCGCGCCGAAGCTGAGCAGGGCCAGGCCGTGGCCGCGGCGACGCAGTTCGGCCTTGCCGATCGCCAAGGTGTCCAGTTCCTTACGGATGGCGATGCCGGGGCCGGTGCCACGCGGGTAGCGGATCGCGGCGGGGCCTGCGTGCTGGAAGCCGGTGCTCAGCATCATCCGGCATTCGTTCTCGTCGGCCGGCGCCATGATCAACATGTTCGGCAGACAGCGCAGGAAGCTGAGGTCGAAGCTGCCCGCGTGGGTGGCGCCGTCGGGGCCGACCACGCCGGCGCGGTCGATCGCGAAGGTGACGTCGAGGTTCTGCAGCGCCACGTCGTGGATCGCCTGGTCGTAGGCGCGCTGCAGGAAGGTGGAATAGATCGCCACCACGGGCTTGGCGCCTTCGCAGGCCATGCCCGCGGCCAGCGTCACCGCGTGCTGCTCGGCGATCGCCACGTCGAAGTAGCGCTCGGGGTATTCCTTCGAGAAGCGCACCAGGCCGGAGCCTTCGCGCATCGCCGGCGTGATGCCCAGCAGGCGCCCGTCGGCGGCGGCCTGGTCGCACAGCCAGTCGCTGAAGATGTCGGTGTAGCTGGGTTTGGCGGGCGCGCCTTTTTTCACCAGTCCGGCTTCGGGATCGAACGGCCCCACCGCGTGGTATTCGATCTGCGCCTCTTCGGCGGGGGCGTAGCCCTTGCCCTTGGTGGTGATCACGTGCAGCACCTGCGGGCCCGGCAGGTTCTTCACCGTGCGCAGCGCGGCCAGCAGTTGCGGGATGTTGTGGCCGTCGATCGGGCCGGTGTAGTGGAAGCCCAGTTCCTCGAACAGCGTGCTCGGCACGAACATGCCCTTGGCGTGTTCCTCCCAGCGCTTGAAGAAGCGGCCGGCGAAGGACTGCTTGGGGATCGCACGCTTGGCCTTCTCGCGCACCGCGTTCAGGCGGCGGCTGGCGAGCGCGCGCGACATCATGCGGGTCATCGCGCCCACGTTCTCGCTGATCGACATGCCGTTGTCGTTGAACACCACCAGCATGTCCGGTTCCACGTCGCCGCCGTGGTTCAGCGCCTCGAACGCCATGCCGGCGGTCATCGCGCCGTCGCCGATCACCGCCACCACCTTGCGCGGGTCGCCCTTGCGCTGTGCGGCGATCGCCATGCCCAGCGCGGCGGAGATCGAGGTGGAGGAGTGGCCGACGCCGAAGGTGTCGTACTCGCTCTCCTCGCGGCGCGGGAACGGGGCGAGGCCGTCCTTCTTCTTGATCGTGGTGATGCGGTCGCGGCGGCCGGTGAGGATCTTGTGCGGGTAGCACTGGTGGCCCACGTCCCACACCAGGCGATCGGTGGGGGTGTCGAACTCGTGGTGCAGCGCCACGGTGAGTTCCACCACGCCCAGCCCGGCGCCGAAGTGGCCGCCGGAGCTGGCCACGGACTCGATCAGGTACTGGCGCAGCTCGTCGGCGACGGCGGGCAGTTCCTCGTCGGGAACGCGGCGCAGGTCGGCCGGCGCCTCGATGGCCGCCAGGTGGGGGTAGCGTGCAGGATCTTTCATCCGCCTATTGTTGGCCCGGCGGCGAGGCAGGGCAAGGGCGGCGGGCTGGCGCCGTCGTGGCGATGGTTCAGCTCATCGCCCGGCGGCGGTCGCGCGGCAGGTGGCTGACCAGGAATTCCATCTGGTCGGCCAGGATGTTGCGGTTGGACAGGATCAGGTGCTCCACCCAGCTCGGCCGGTACGGCACGGCCAGCAGCGGCATGTGGGCCTGCTGCGGGGTGCGGCTGCCCTTCCTGAGGTTGCAGGCGAGGCAGGCGCAGACCACGTTCTCCCACTCGTCGCGGCCCCCCTTCGACACCGGCTGCACGTGGTCGCGGGTCAGTTCGCCGCGGTTGAAGTGCTCGCCGCAGTACAGGCACAGGTGGCGGTCGCGGGCGAACAGCGCGCTGTTGGTGAGCGCGGGAGCGGGGTCGATCGCATGCTCGTGGCAGTGGCCGGTGCTGGCCACGATGGGGTGCAGATCAAGCCGGCTCTGCGCACCCAGCGCGCGGTTGTGGCCGCCGTGCACGGTGAGGCACGGATCGCCCAGCGTCCAAGCCACCGCGCCGCGCACGTAGAGGCACACGGCGTCCTGCCAGCTGATCCAGTCCAGGATGCGGCCGGCGGCGTCCAGCGACAGCACGCGGGTCGCGTACAGGTCGGCCCGGTTCGTGACTTCCATCAGCATGCGGTTCGTCCTTCCTCATCAGAAAGAGCGCTGCGGCCATGCAACGGTGCTCGGATGCGCTGCAGCATAGAACACTTTCATGGCAAAACACATGCGAAACTCTTTGCGGTCAAGCAGATAGGTCCCGGGTCCGGGGATTCGCGGATGGGCGTGGGCGCTGATATAGTGGTCGTTCATCTGTAGACCCGACGCCGGGTTTGGGAGGGGAAGCCGATGGTGGCAACCCCGGCACGGCGGGGCAGAGGTAAACGACGTGGCTGAAGTTCTTTTCTACGAGCGCCCGGTTCCGCTCAACCGCAACGACCACAAGGATCTGCGGCTCAAGCCGATCCCGAACATGAAGTTCGCGCTGGGCGCGCATTCCGTGCCGCTGACCGGCGTGGAGTTCGGCCTGGCCGCGCGCGACCTGCCGATCGTGTTCGCCGGCAACGACCTCAGCGACGCCGGTCCGGTGGCGCTGCTGGGCCTGCGCCAGAACGAGAACCTGTTCGTCGACGCCGAGGGCCAGTGGGCGCCGAACGTCTACGTTCCCGCGTTCGTGCGCCGCTATCCGTTCGTGCTGGCCGAGAAGCCGGCCGGCCAGGAAGGCGACGACTTCGCCGTGTTTCTGGACGAAGGCTATGAAGGCTTCGGCACCGCCGAAGGAGATCGCCTGTTCAACGAGGACGGCAGCGACACCGAACTGCTGAGCCGCGCCGTGGGCTTCCTCGGCGAGTTCCAGCAGCACGTGGCGCGCACCCGCTGGTTCATGGAGCAGCTGCGCAAGCATGACCTGCTGGAGTCGCGCAACGTCAGCATGCGCAAGGGCGCGCCGGACAACCCGGATGGCCATGTGATCAACCTCAACGGCCTGTTCGTGGTCAACGAGGAGAAGCTGCGCCAGCTGGACGAGAAGACCGCCCAGGAATTCCTGCGCGAAGGCGTGCTCGGCTGGATCTACGCGCACCTGATGTCGATGAACAACCTCGACCGCCTGGGCCAGCGCCTGGGCGAGCGCGAGGACAGCGAGGCGGGCGCCTCCAGGAACTGAGGCTGCCCGGGCGCCTTGCGTGCCTGAAAAGCAAAGCGCCGCGACGGGTGACCGTCGCGGCGTTTTGCTTTTGCGATCGTCCCTGATCGCGAAGATCAGACGGGCGGCCATCCATGGCCGCACTTTTCGATTGCTTTTGCGATCGTCCTTGATCGCGGAGATCAAGTGGGCGGCCATCCATGCCGCACTTTTCAATGGCCTGAAAATCGGCGGCGGCGCGATGGTCTTGCGGGGATCAGTGCGCCGCCACCGGCAACGCGATGTAGCTGGCTTCGCCCGGCGAGTGGTACACGCGCTGGGTGGCCTTCACGTAGTCCGCCGGCTTGGCCTCGAAGATGCTGGGCACGAAGGTCTGCGGGTTGCGGTCGTACAGCGGGAACCAGCTCGACTGCACCTGCACCATGATGCGGTGGCCGGGCAGGAACACATGGTTGGCGGCGGGCAGGTCGAAGCGGTAGGCCAGCGGCTTGTCTGAAGCCAGCGCTGCGGGTTTGTCCCAGCCGTTGCGGTAGCGGCCGCGGAAGATGTCCATCGCCACCGCGAGCTGGTAGCCGCCCATGTCCGGCTGTTCCGCCACCTGGTCGGGATACACGTCGATCAGCTTCACCACCCAGTCGCTGTCGCTGCCGCTGGTGGAGGCGACCAGGTGCACCACCGGCACGCCGGCGATGGCCAGCGGCGCGGTGAGCGGTGCCGTCTCGTAGCTGAGCACGTCGGTGCGGCCAGAGGCTTCGCGCTGGTCGTCCACCAGCCATTCGGACCAGGTGAGGCCGTGGTCGTAGCCGATCGGCTGGATCGGCCGCGCGCGGAACGGCACCGGGTGCGCGGGATCGGAGACGTATTCGTCGTAGGCGTTGCCGCCCGTGGGTGCGTCGAAGCCGAGCTGCATGCCGGGCTCCAGGTACAGCGCACGATCCTTGCCGGGGCAGCCACTGTCGCAGGACAGCGGCCAGCGGTCCAGTCGCTGCCAGCGGTTGGTGCCGGTCTGGAAGGCGGTGACCGGGGCGAGGTCCGCCTTCGGCGCGCCGTCCTTCAGGTACTGCGCGAGGAACGGCCGCAGGGTGTGTTCGCGGAAATACTTCGCGGTGTCGCTGCCGAAGCGGATCGCGCCCAGCGAGCTGCCTTCCGCGATCTCCTGGCCGTGGTGCCACGGGCCCATCACCAGCTTCACCATGTCGCCGGTCTTGTCCTTCGGCTTGATCGCGCGGTAGACGGTCAGCGCGCCGTAGATGTCTTCCTGGTCCCACAGGCTGTGCACCAGCATCACCGGCACGGTGAGCGGCTGCGCGGCGAGCACCTTGTCCACCGCCTGCTGCTGCCAGAACGCATCGTAGGCTGGATGGGCGAGGATCTTGTTCCAGAAGCCGAGCTGCCGCATGCCGTAGGCCTCGCCCAGCGCGCCGGCGGAGCCGTAGTGCATGAACAGGTCGTACTCGTCGTGGTAGTTCGTCCACCACTTGACCTTGTTGTCGCGGCTGGCCTCCTGCTCGTAGATGTAGCTCATGTTCTGCTGGCGGAAGGCGCCGTGGTGGAACCAGTCGTCGCCCATCCAGCCGTCCACCATCGGGTTCATCGGCACCGCGGCCTTCAGCGCGGGATGCGGATGCACCAGCGACATCAGCGGCTCGAAGCCGTCGTAGGAGATGCCGATGGTGGCGACCTTGCCGTTCGACTCCGGGATGTTCTTCACCAGCCAGTCGATGGTGTCGTACGTGTCGGTGGCGTCGTCCACCGGCGTGGGGTTGAGTGGGCCGTGCACCGGCCGGTTCATCACGTAGTCGCCCTCGGAGCCGTACTTGCCGCGGATGTCCTGGATCACGCGTATGTAGCCGTCCTCCACGATCACGTCGGCGGCGTTGTCGTAGCCTTCGAGCAGCGGTTCAAGATGGCCGCTCATGAAATTGTGGGTGAGCTGGTGCGCGTCGTAGGGCGTGCGGGTGAGCACGATGCCGGCGTGCGCCGCACCCTTCGGAACCAGGATCACGGTGTTGAGCTTCACGCCGTCGCGCATCGGGATCATCACGTCGCGCTCGACGTAGTCGAAACTGCCGGTGGCCGGCTTGAAGCTGGCCGGTGTCTCGCTGGGATAGTCGGGATACTTGGCCTGTGGCCCATCCGTGGCGGACAGGGCGCCACTGGCGGCGATCAGTAAAGCGAACAGCGCGGTCTTCAGCTCCGCGGCGATGCGTCGGGACGTCATGGCGGTCGGTTCCCTTGCAAGAGGTGGCCGATCCAGCTTACCGCGGCGCGGCCCCTGGCGATCGTGATAAGAAAGAGCTAAGCGCCCCCCGGCAAGCTGTGCCGATGACCCTCGACGTGCGTTTGCGCCCATCCATTCGTGCTGTGTTGCTCGCCATGGCAACGCTGTTGTGCGGCTGCGCCACGTACCACCCCCTGCCGCTGGACGGGGACACCGGCGCGGCCAGCGCCACGCAACTCAGCGTGCCGGCCAGCGCGATGCCTGTGCCGGAACTGGCAGCGCACCGCTTCGATCCCGCCGATGGTCTGGACGTCACCGAGGTGGCGATGCTGGCGGTGGCGAACAGTCCCGACCTCAGGGTGCAGCGCGACGCGCTGGGCATCGCCCGCGCACAGGCCTTCGCCGCTGGGCTGCTGCCCGATCCGCAGCTGAGCATCGGCGCGGATTTCCCGCACGGCTCCGGCGGCGGCCTCACCAAGGCCTACAACCTCGGCATCAGCGAAGACGTGAGCGCCCTGCTGCTGCGCTCCTCGCGCAAGCGAGCGGCGAGCGCGCAGGCCGGGCAGGTGAACCTCGACCTGCTGTGGGCGGAATGGCAGACCATCGCGCAGGCGCGCCTGCTGTTCGACCAGGTGCAGAGCCTGCGCGCGCAGCAGGCCGAGCTCGATGCCGAGCAGCAGGCGCTGGCGCCGGTGGACCGGGCGGTGCAGGCTGCGCTTGCCGCGGGCAACCTCAACTACGACGGCGCCAGCGCGGGGCTCAACGCGATGGCCGACGCACGCAAGCGCGCGGGCGACAACGCCGTGGCCCTGCACCAGGCCGAGAGCGACCTGCGCCAACTGCTGGGCCTCGCGCCCACCGCGCCGCTGGATCTGGTGGGTGCGCCGTATGAGGTCGATCCCGGCGCCGCACAGCTCGCGACCGCGCTGGCCGACCTGCCGAAGCGGCGCCCCGATCTGCTGGCGCTGCAGGCAGGCTATCGCGCGCAGGAGGCGAAACTGCGCGGCGCCATCCTCGCCCAGTTCCCCGCGATCACCCTCGGCCTCGACCGTTCGCGCGACACCAGCAACATCACCACCAACGGTTTCAGCATCGGCCTCAGCCTGCCGCTGTTCGACCGCAACCGCGGCAACATCGCGATCGAGACAGCGACCCGGCAACAGCTGAAGGATGACTACGAAGCGCGCCTGCTGGCCACGCGCGGCGACATGCAGCGGCTCGCCGCCGACCTGCAGACGCTGGACCGGCAGCAGGCGGCGCAGGCCGCGCACGCGCAGCGGCTCGATGCAGCGCGCAGCGCCGCCGAACGGGCCTGGCGGCACGGCCTGCTCGACTGGCCCACCTACCTGTCGATACGCGGCAACGCGCTGGCCGCCGACACGGACCTGATCGCGATGCAACAGGCGCGATCCACCGCCGCGATCACGCTGGAGGCCCTGTTGGGCCGCACGGATTTCGTCATGCAACGGACGTCCAAACGATGAAACGATCCTTGCTCGCGCGCTGTGCCGCGCTGGCCGCCACGACCCTGCTACTGGCCGCCTGCGGCAAGGGTGGCAGTGACGATGACGACGCCTCCGATAGTGCAAAAGGCGTGGCGCTGGTCACCACGGCGATGCCGGTGCAGCGCAGCTTCCACGACAGCGTGGCAGCCTGGGGCAGCGCAGTGGCCGATCCGCACCACGCGCGAGCGGTCAGCCTCGCGCACGGCGGCCAGGTGGTCGCGCTGCAGGTGAGCGCGGGGCAGACGGTCAAGCGCGGCCAGGCGCTGCTGACGGTCGCGCCCGACCCGACGGCGCGCAACACCTGGCGGCAGGCGCAGACGGCGCTGACCCTGGCCGCCGGCGAGCTT
>DATEKS010000161.1:0-9930 GCA_035277325.1 Rhodanobacter sp. | reverse complement strand
TCCGGCGCGGGCCCAGGCCAGTCCCGCCAGGGCCGAGCCGGCCGCGCCGCCGATGAAGAACACGCCGGTGTACAGGCCATTGATGCGGCCGCGCGCTTCCGGGCGGATCAGGTTCACCTCGCGGCGTCCCAGGGTGAGGTCGCCGATGGTGCCCGCGTCCAGCAGCACCGCCGCCGCCAGCAGGGCCGCCAGCCCCCATGACGACGCATCCATCGCGCCGCCCAGCCACGCCAGCATCGCGGCCAGCACGATGCACGCGTGCGAGACACGCATGGCGATGCGCGCCTTGCCGGCGTCGCCCAGCCGGCCGGCCAGCGGTGCGCTCACCGCGCCGCTCACCCCGGCCAGGGCAAACAGCGCGATGCCGTCGGCATCGAGCTTGAACGGCGCCGACGCCAGCCGCAGTGCCACCAGGCTCCAGAACGCGCTGAACGCGCCGAAGCAGAACGCCACCGACAGCGCGCGCCGGCGCAGCGTCGGCTCCTCGCGCCACAAGCGTGCCAGCGAGGACAACAGTGCCGGGTAAGCCATGTGCTGCGACGGTGGCATGCGCGGCATCGAGCGACCCAGCATCGAGGCGAGCACCGCGACGGCCAGCGCCAGCACGGCATAGCTCGCGCGCCAGCTCCAGTGCCCGCCGATCACGCTCGCCAGCGGACGCGACAGCATGATGCCGAGCATCATGCCGCTGGTGATGTTGCCGATCACGCGGCCGCGTTGCGACTCGACCGTCATCGCCGCGGCCAGCGGTATCAGCATCTGGATCGCGGTGGCGGTGAGCCCGGCCAGCAGGCTGGTGGCAAGGAACATCGGCGCGGGTATCGGCAGTGCCGCCGCCAGCAGGGCCAGCGCGTTGGCCGCCAGCGTGAACAGCACCAGCCGTCGGCTTTCCACCAGGTCGCACAGCGGCACCAGCAGGAACAGGCCCAGCGCGTAGCCGAGCAGCGCGAGCGTGGAGACCAGGCTGACCATCGCCGGCGGCAGCCCGAGCGAGGCAGCGATGGCGCCCACCAGTGGCTGCGCCACATACAGGCCCTGCACGATCACGCCGGTGGCCAGCGCGAACAGCAGCACCGGCGCGCGCGTGGCCGCGGCATCCGCCACGTTCATCGCACGGCCTCCTGGTAGGCGGCGAGCAGGGCGTCGTCGTCGAACGAGCCGTGGTGGTGCACCTGCCGCCAGGTGCCGTCGATGCGGCGGAACAGGCGGCTGGTGCGGATCGCCGGCGCCAGCCGCAGGCCCTCGCGTTCCAGCGTGCCGCGCTCGCGGCCGACCGCGTAGAACAGGTCGCCCGCCTCGTGCAGCGTGTAATCGTGGAATTCCACGATCACGCGTGCCGGGCCTTCGAAGATGCGCTGGTAGACCGCGCGGATCGCCGGCCAGCCGCGTGCGATGCCACCCAGCGGGTTGCTCATCGATGCGCCGGCGTCATCATGCCAGTTGCGCGCCATGGCCTCGATGTCGCGGTTGTTGAAGGCGCGGTAGAAGGCGCTCAGCGCCGCCTGCGGCGATGCGGGATCGAGGCCGGTTTCGTTGCCGCCGATGGCGATGGGGAGTGGCGTGGACATGGGATGTCTCCGGCATGGGTTGGGAACGATGGGCACCATCCTTCGCCCGGAACCGGCCTGGGAGAATAGGCGTTACCATGGATGGACTATCACTATATTCGGGAGAATGCCGTGGCCAGCCTGGACGACTACCGCGTCTTCGTCGCGATCGTGGAGCAGGGCAACCTCACCGCTGCGGCGCGCCACCTGCATCGCTCGCTGCAGGCGGTGAGCCGCTCGCTGCAGGCGCTGGAGCAGGAGCTTGGCGTGGGGCTGATCCAGCGCACCACGCGCCGTGCGCAGCCCACCGCGGCGGGGCTGGCCTTCCACGCGCGGATCAAGGTGGCCTTGGCGGATATCGACCTGGCTCGTTCCGAGCTGACCGAGCACGGCGCGCGCATCGACGGCACGCTGCGCATCGGCGGTTCCACCCAGTTCAGCGCGCCGTACCTGGTGCCGCTGGTGGCGGCTTTCATGGAGCGCTATCCCGACGTGGCTGTGGAACTGGTGGTGGCGGACCACCACGCCGATATGCAGCGCGAGAAGCTGGATGCCGCGGTGCGCCTGGGTGAACTGGTGCCCAGCCAGCTGCACGCGCGCCAGTTGGGCACGTTGCGCATGCTCACCGTCGGTGCGCCCGGCTACTTTGCGCGGCACGGCCGCCCGCGCACGCCGGCCGACCTGCGCCGGCACGCCTGCATCGTGCGCCAGTCGACCCGCAGCGCGCAGCGTTGGCACTACCGCCGCGGCAACCGGCGACAGGCGGTGGACGTGCACGGCCGCTTCAGCGCGGACAACGCCGCCGCCTGCAATGCGGCGGCAGTGGCCGGCCTGGGCATCGCTGCGGTGGCGCTGTGGCAGGCACGTGCGCTGCTCGAGCAGGGGCGGCTGGAAACCGTGCTGGACGACTGGCAATTGCCCGGACTGCCGGTGCATGTCGTGTGGCCGGCGGGCAAGCAGCTGCCCGCGCGCACGCGTGCCTTCATCGACTTCGCGGCGGCGCGCTGGGCAGTGGAACCGCCGGGATGACGCATCGCCGGCTTCCCGGCAGGCACCGGTCTGTTGCCTGTCATGCGCCATGCCGCCACCATCGCGGCTCGACATGACGGGGCGGAGCACATGCGCGAGACGGAGACTTCGGTGGCAACAGGGGATGCGGGTTCGCGCAATCCCGGCATCGACCTGCTGCGTGGCCTGGCCATCGTGCTGGTGGTGTTCAACCACCTCGGGATACGCATCCCGCTGGAGAAGAGTGCAGTGGCCGGCGTCCTGCCGGGGTGGCTGCTGAACCGGCTGAACTGGAACGGCTACGAGGCCGTGTACCTGTTCTTCGTGATCTCGGGCTTCCTGATCACGGGCAATGCGCTGCGCCGCTGGGGCAGCCTGGCGGTGATCGACGCACGGGCGTTCTACGCGCGGCGCTTCGCGCGTATCGTGCCGTGCCTGTTGGCGCTGCTCGCAGTGCTGAGCGCATTGCATCTGCTCGGTGTGCAGAACTACGTGATCCATCGTGCCGGTCAGTCGCTGCCGCGCGCGTTGCTGTCGGCGCTGGGCCTGCATCTCAACTGGTACGAAGGGCACACCGGCTATTTGCCCGGTTCGTGGGACGTGCTGTGGTCGCTGTCGATCGAGGAGGCGTTCTATCTCGGTTTCCCACTGGCCTGCCTGTTGCTGCGCCGGCGTGCACTGCTGCTGCCGCCGCTGGTGCTGCTGGCGCTGTCGCTGCCATGGGCGCGGGCGGCGTTGCACGGCAACGAGATCTGGCTGGAGAAGGCCTATCTGCCGGGCATGGCGGCGATCGCCACCGGCGTGCTCGGCGCGCTGCTGGCCGGGGCCTGGCGGCCGCCGCGGCGTACCGTCGTGCTGCTGGGCTGGCTTGGCGCCGTGGGCCTGGGCGCGGTGCTGCTGGACGGCGGCGCGCTGTGGCACTGGTTGCGCGACGGCTACATGCTGGTGCTCACGCTGTCCGCGCTGTGCCTGCTGCTGTATTGCCGTTGGCGTGCCGAACCGGGCGAGGTGTCGCCGCTGCGCGGCCTCGGCTGGCTGCGCACCTGGGGGCGGATGAGCTACGAGATCTATCTCACCCACATGTTCGTGGTGTTCGCCGTGGTGCGCGCGTATCGCGCCTGGGGTGGCGGTCCGGCGCAGGGCTGGCTGTGGTACCTGCCGGCGCTGGTGCTGTGCTGGTTGCTAGGTGCGGCGGTGGAACGCTGGCTGTCGGTGCCGTGCGAACGCCGGCTGCGGGCGCGCTTGCTGGGCGCCACACCTATCGGAGGCATGGGCGTGCAGCCCGGCTGACTCCCCCGGCGGATGCCGGGCCGCAGCAAAAAGAAAAAACGCGGCTGAACGCTGCCTGGCGGGCACACCTCAAGCGCGGGCCGCTTCTGCCGACAGCGTGACCGTGGCATTGCAAGAATTTCATCCTTGTGCGGATACCGTGGCGCGTGCCCGTGAGGGTGCGCGTCCGTTCACGTGCACGGAACATCCTGCGAAACCGGCGTCTGGCCAGCGAACCATCATGAACATGAGCCGCTACGACAAACCGCTATCCGGCAACACCGTGGACTGGAACAACCCCGAGCTCCAGTTGCTGCTCAACCGGACCGAGGGCTGGAGTCTCGACAACCGCGGCGTGCATGCGCCCGTGGCCTGCGAGTTGCACATCGGCTGGGGCGCGGGCGTGGGCCGGCTTGCCACCCTGGTCTATCAGCGCGAAGGGGTGATTGTGATCGAGACGCGCTTTGCCATCCCCAAGGGCGAGCACGTGCGCGTGGACCGCATCCAGGCCGGCGCGATGCGCTCGAGCTGGGGCATCGTGGTGGACGGCCGCGAAGGCTTCCGCGCCGAGGACCACGCCAACGGCATCCACGTGCATTGGATACACGTGCGCTGAGCTATTGCGCCGGTTGATCTGGATCAGGAGACCCCGGGCTGGCCTTCTGCATCATGGCGTGCCGGCGCGTGCCGGCATTTACGACACGGTGCCCACGATGCAGTTCGAACTTTCCGCTTGCCCGCACGATGCCACGGGCATCGCCATCGCGATGCGCACGCTCGATGTCCATGCCACGGTCACGCTGGATGCCGCCCACGGCCGGCTGGAGGTGCTCACCCAGGCAAGTGCCGCGCAGGTGCTGGAGAAACGGGACGGACTGGGTTGCAGGGCACGATTGCTGGAACAGCCCGTGCACATCAGCGGCGGCAGCACCTGCTGTGGATCGTGCGGCTGAGGGCGGCATTGGCTGGGGCATCGCAATGGACGGGCGCGATGGTCTTCACGTCGAGGATTGCGCCAATGGCATTCACGTGTACTGGATGCGCGGCTGGCGAGGCACATGACACATCGCGTGATGGTGTGCGCGATCAAGGGATGCCTCGCGGATCAGCCGCTGCCTAGCCCGAAATTCCACACTGCCTGGAAGGCCAGCATCAGCACCGCGATCGACACGACACCGGCTCGTGCGGGCCGACGCAAATCCGGTGAACTGGCGTATAGGGCCACGCCGATGGCGATGGCGCTGGCCTCGAGCAGGAAATCCGCCCAGGGCGTCGCGTAGAGGTGCAGACCTGCCACCGGGCCATGTCGCCATAGCGGCAGCCGGCTGGTGAGGTAGTCGGCGGCGATGTGCGACAGCACCAGCACGCCGGCACCCAGCGCCAGGCCAGCACGACGGAAGACAAGCGCCGTGACCACGGCAATCGCGATGGCAGCCGCGCATGCGCCGGGTACGGTATGCGTATCCGGCCCGATGCCCAGCGGAGGGACCAGGCTGCCAAGCACGTCGTGCAGATCCGGTTCGATGGAGGCGAGCAGCAGCCATGCCATGGGCAGCGGCCGCAGCCAACGGCGCGCGCACAGTGCGATAGCGTAGTGGCCCATATACATCAGTGATCTCGCCTGGCTAGATGGCGGTGGATCAGGCAGATGACCGTGCCCGGCACGACAAAGCCCAGCAGCATCAGCCATTCGAAATGCCCCATGCCTGTTTCCCCGGTATGGATGCTCAAGTGCCGGTTGGTTGCGACTCACCCGTGGCGCGGTCTTCGCGCAGCGCATGACCGTAGGCGTGCACCTCGTCCACCAGCACGCGCAGGTGTCCGGGGTCGACCTCCGGTGTGATGCCGTGGCCGAGGTTGAACACGTGGCCGGGGTGGTTGCCGTAGCTGTCCAGCACGGCGCGCGCCTCGCGGCGGATCACCTCGGGGCTGGCGCGCAGGATCGCTGGATCGAGGTTGCCCTGCAGCGCCACCTTGCCGTTCACCATGCGGCGCGCGTCGGCGAGGTCGATCGTCCAGTCCACGCCCAGCGCGGCGCAGCCGGAGTCGGCCATCGCGGCGAGATGCGCGTTGGCGCCCTTGGAGAACAGGATCACCGGCAGCTCGCGGGCGTGCACATCGGCCTTCAGCGCGGCCACGATCTGCGCCATGTAGCGCAGCGAGAACTCGCGGAACGGCGCGGGGCCGAGCAGGCCGCCCCAGGTGTCGAAGATCATCAGCGCCTGCGCACCGGCCGCAGCCTGTGCGGAGAGGTACGCCGTCACGCTGCGTGCCAGCACGTTGAGCAGCTGGTGGGCGAGGGCAGGTTCGTTCCAGCACATCGCCTTGAGCCGCGCGAAGTCGCGCGAACCGCTGCCTTCCACCATGTAGCAGGCCAGTGTCCACGGGCTGCCGGCGAAGCCGATCAGCGGCACGCGGCCTGCCAACTCGCGACGAATCAGCCGCACCGCGTCCATCACGTAGCGCAGCTCGCCGTCCATGTCGGGCACCGCCAGCTGTGCGATGTCGGCGGCCGAACGCACGGGGCGTGCGAACTGCGGGCCTTCGCCCTGCGCGAAGCTGAGGCCCAGGCCCATCGCATCGGGGATGGTGAGGATGTCGGAGAACAGGATCGCCGCGTCGAGCTCGAAGCGGTCCAGCGGCTGCAGCGTCACCTCGCAGGCGAACTCGGGGTTCTGCGCCAGGCCCATGAAGCTGCCGGCGCGCTCGCGGGTGGCGCGGTATTCGGGCAGGTAGCGGCCGGCCTGGCGCATCACCCAGATCGGCGTGGTGTCGACGGGTTCGCGCCGCAGGGCGCGCAGGAAGCGGTCGTTCTTCAGCGCTGCGTTCATCATCGTCCGTAGGGGCCTTCCAGGCCCTGGGCGAACATCACGCGGTAGCCGCGCTTGAGCTGAGCGTCGCGCGCCTTCTCGAAGGCGCTGATCGCCGCGTCGCGCTCCAGGAACTGCTCGCGCCGCAGTGTGGCCTTGCCACCCTGGTGGCCCGTCTCGCGGTACAGCGTCCAACCGCCGAGCAGATCCTGCTCCAGCACGATCTGGACGTAGCGTGGCGGCTCGGCGCTGCCGGGCAGGTTTTGCAGGTAGAGGCGCATTGGCGAGCGTGGCGTCGAGCGTGAGCCGGCCTATCGCCGGTGCCTACAGTTTATTAGGAGCCGCCACGGCTTTGTAGAAGCGCGTTCCGTGCGCGAATGTCGCGGCGGCGGTTGCGTGCGTGTTCCTACGAGTGGGCGATGGCATCGCGCAGTACGGCCAGCACCTCCGCCTCGGCCACCCCGCCCGCGATCTCGGCCTTGCCGATGCCGCGCCACAGGATCAGCCGCAGGCCGCCGGCGGTGTTCTTCTTGTCCAGCCGCATCAGCGCCAGCAGTTGCTGCGCATCCATGCCGGGCGGGATCGCCACGGGCAGGCCGAGCTTCTCCAGCAGGCGCTGCAGGCGCGCGGTGTCGGCGGTGGCGCTCATGCCCAGCCGCTCGGAAAGCCGGGCCGCGAGCAGCATGCCGACCGCCACGCCTTCGCCGTGCAGCAGGGCGGTGTAGTGGCCAGCGGTTTCCAGCGCGTGGCCGAAGGTGTGGCCGAGGTTGAGCAGGGCGCGTTCGCCCTGTTCGGTCTCGTCGCGCGCCACCACGCCGGCCTTGTAGCGCACCTTGCGCGCGATCGCCTCGGTCACGGCGGCATCGTCGCGGGCGACCAGCGCGTCAGCATGGGCTTCCAGCCAGGCGAAGAACGGCTCGTCGCCGATCGCCGCGCCTTTTGCCACCTCGGCGAGGCCGGCGCGGTATTCGCGCACGGGCAGGGTGGCCAGCGTGTCGATGTCGGCCACCACCGCGCGCGGCTGATGGAAGGCACCGACGAGGTTCTTGCCGGCGGGCAGGTTCACGCCGGTCTTGCCGCCAACGGAGGAGTCCACCATCGCAAGCAGGGTGGTGGGCATCTGGATGAAGTCGATGCCGCGCATCCAGCAGGCCGCGCTGAAGCCGGCGAGATCGCCCACCACGCCGCCGCCCAGCGCGATCACGCAGGCGTCGCGGGTGGCGCCGAGTTCGGCCAACGCGGCGAGTACGCGCTCGACGTTGGCAAAGCTCTTGTGTGCCTCGCCGTCATCGAGCAGGAAGCTGGACCACGTCAGCCCGTCGAGGCCGTGCGCCACGCGTTCCAGGTACAGCGGCGCCACCGTGGTGTTGCTGACCACAAGCACGTGGCGGCCACGCAGGCGCGCACGCCAGCGCGCGGCGTCGCCGAGCAGGCCGTGGCCGATCCAGACCGGGTAGCCGCGTGCATCTAGGGTGACGTCGACGGTGGTGGGCTTGCTTGCGTTCATGTGGTGGGTGAGGGCGTGGAAAGGGGCTGGCGTTGCCAGTGGTGGTCGATCAGCGCGATGGCCTGGGTGCTGATCGCCGCGATGCCGTGGGTGGCGGGCAGAGCGAGGTCGGCGATCTCGCGGTACAGCGGGTTGCGGATCACGGCCATTGCTTCCAGCCGTGCACGACGATCCACACCGGCCAGCAGTGGGCGTTTGGTGTCGTGGGCCAGCCGATGCAGCTGTTGTTCGATGTCGGCCTGCAACCACAGTACGTAACCGCGTCCAGCCAGCATCGCACGATTGTGCGCAGCGAGGACCGCGCCTGCGCCGGTCGCGAGCAATACGCCGTCGCACGCGCTGAACTCGTCCAGCAGCGCACTTTCGCGGCGACGGAAACCGTCCTCGCCCTCGATCTCGAACACCGTGTTTACGTCCGTGCCGGTACGGCGTTCGATCTCGCGGTCGAGATCGACGAAACGCAGGCCATAATGCGTGGCAAGGTGCCGGCCAAGCGAGGTCTTGCCGGCGCCGGTCGGACCGATCAGGAACAGATTGCACGACGGATTCATCCCGTCACTTTACAGGTGTTTGGATGGCTGAACGAATCTTGCTGGCCGGTTGCGGCGATCTGGGTTTGCGGGTGGCCCCACGCCTGCTGGCGCAAGGCCACGAAGTGTGGGCGCTGCGGCGACGGCCACCGCCGGAAGACGTGCCCGGACTGCGCTGGCTGGGTGCCGATCTCACCGCGCCGCACAGCCTGGGCAACCTGCCGGCAGGCATCACGCGGCTGGTGTACCTCCCCGCGCCGGACGCGCGCGACAAGGCGGCGTATCGCGCGCTGTTCGTGGATGGCCTGCACCAGTTACTGGAGGCGCTGGACAGTAGCGCGCTGAAGCAGGTGCTGCTGGTGTCGTCCAGCGCGGTGTATGGCGAACACGACGGTGACCGGGTGGACGAAGACACGCCGCCCGCGCCGCTGGGTTTCAACGGCACGCTGCTGCTCGAAGCCGAGCAGTGGCTGGCCGCGCAGGCCGTGCCGGCCACCGTGCTGCGCCTGGCCGGCCTGTACGGGCCGGGCCGCCTGCAGCTGGTCGAACGCCTGCGCGCCGGCGCGCAGCGCGTGCCGCGCGAGGTGCCGCACTGGGCCAACCGTATCCATGTCGACGACGCGGCGGCGGCGATCGTGCACCTGCTGTCCCTGTCGGCGCCGCAGCCCTTGTACCTGGGCGTGGACGACACCCCGCTGCCGCTGGACGAGCTGTACGACTTCCTCGCTCACCTGGTCGACGCGCCATTGCCCGCCGAAGGCCCGGCGCCCGCCGGCGTGGGCAGCAAGCGGCTGAGCAATGCCCGCCTGCGGGCGAGCGGCTGGGCGCCGCAATGGCCCGATGCACGCGACGGCTACGCGGCCTTGCTGGATACTTGAGCTTTTCCCTCCTACGGAGTCCGCAGATGGCCAATTTTCCGATCCCGCATGGCATGGTCACCACCGGCAATGACCTGCACGGCTACCGCGTCATGCGCACGCTGGGCATCGTGCGCGGCATCACGGTGCGTTCGCGCAGCGTGGTGGGTAACCTCGGTGCCGCGTTGCAGACCCTTGTGGGCGGCAACATCACGATCTACACCGAGCTGTGCGAGAAGGCGCGCGAGGAGGCCTTCGAACTGATGCTGCAGCACGCCGGCGCGATGGGCGCGAATGCGGTGATTGCGATGCGCTACGACGCCAACGACGTGGCCGAGGGCGTCACCGAGGTGCTGAGCTACGGCACGGCGGTGCAGGTGGAGCCCGCGTAGCGGGCTGCGA
>DATEKS010000160.1:0-45331 GCA_035277325.1 Rhodanobacter sp. | reverse complement strand
GGCCAGATCGAAAAGCAGTTCGGCAAGGGTGCCGTGATGCGCATGGGCGATCGCACCAACGAGGCGATCGACACCGTGTCCACCGGTTCGCTGGGCCTGGACATCGCGCTGGGCGTGGGCGGCCTGCCGCGCGGCCGCGTGGTCGAGATCTACGGCCCGGAATCCTCGGGCAAGACCACGCTCACCCTGCAGGTGATTGCGAACTGCCAGAAGAACGGCGGCACCGCGGCCTTCGTCGACGCCGAACACGCGCTTGATCCCAGCTACGCCGCCAAGCTGGGCGTGAACGTGGACGACCTGCTGGTTTCCCAGCCCGACACCGGCGAGCAGGCGCTGGAAATCGCCGACATGCTGGTGCGTTCGGGAGCGGTGGACGTGGTGGTGGTCGACTCGGTCGCCGCGCTCACACCCAAGGCCGAAATCGAAGGCGAGATGGGCGACTCCCACGTCGGCCTGCACGCCCGCCTGATGAGCCAGGCGCTGCGCAAGCTCACCGCTAACATCAAGAAGTCCAACTGCCTGGTGATCTTCATCAACCAGATCCGCATGAAGATCGGCGTGATGTTCGGCAGCCCGGAAACCACCACCGGCGGCAACGCGCTGAAGTTCTACGCCTCGGTGCGCCTGGACATCCGCCGCATCGGCGCGGTGAAGAAGGGCGAAGAGGTCATCGGTTCGGAGACCCGCGTCAAGGTGGTGAAGAACAAGGTGGCGCCGCCGTTCCGCCAGGCCGAGTTCGAGATCCTCTATGGCGAGGGTTCCTCGCGCGAAGGCGAGATCATCGAGCTGGGCGTGGCGCAGAATCTGATCGACAAGTCCGGTGCCTGGTACAGCTACAAGGGCGACCGCATCGGCCAGGGCAAGGAAAACGTGCGCCAGTTCCTGCGCGACAACCCCGCCATCGCCAACGAGATCGACACCGAGCTGCGCGCACGCCTGCTGGTGGGCGGTGCCGGCAAGGCCACCGCGGCCTCGGAGGAAGCGCTGGAAGAGGCGTGATCGTGTTGCACCCGTGCCACGGGGTGCCCCCTCAGTCTTCAGATACGGCGCGGCGTGGCCGCGCCGTCTATCGTGTAGGCGGGAGTGGTTCCAGAAACCTCGATACGGCTTGTTTATAGTTCTGGCGGATCGAATCAGGCCATTTCTTTGGGCCACCTTGCTTTGGGCCAGCAAAGAAAGGTGGCTCGGGCGCCGGCAGGCGACCGAAACCGCTTTGTCGCTCGCGGCAAGCGGTCAGAAGCTCGCCGCAGGCAAGCCAGCGCATGGCAACCGCCTCGTTGCGGCGACAGGGCAAGCCCCATGAAGCGCAAGCAGAGCGACAACGCCGACAAGCCCCGCCCCAGCGCCTACGACAAGGCCTTGGCGCTGTTGGCGCGCCGTGAGCAATCCAGGCGTGAACTGCGCCGCAAACTCGACCAGGGCGGCTATGTCGGCGACGAGGCCGACGCCGCGTTGACCCGGTTGGCCGACCAGCACTACCAGGACGACGAACGCTTCGCCGGCATGCTGCTGCACAACCGCGCCAGCCAGGGCTACGGCCCGGTGCGCATCCGCATGGAGCTGAAGACCCACGGGCTGTCCGACGCCACCATTCGCCGCCTGCTCGACGAGGCCGAGGTGGACTGGAATGCCAGCGCCGCCGCCCAACTGCGTCGCCATTACGGCGGCAAGCCCACCACGGATCGCGCCGAGCAGGGCAAACGGGCACAATTCCTCCTGCGCCGCGGCTTTGCCGCCGCCACGGTAAGATACGCAACCCACGCCGAAGTGGACGAGGCCGACGAGGAAAGCTGATCGCGGCGGAGTAGCGGCGTGCCTCTTCGCCGCCATTGCAGCCACGCATGAAAACCGCCGACATCCGCTCTGCCTTCCTCGACTTCTTCCGCGCGAAAGGCCACACCATCGTGCCGTCCGCCTCGCTGGTGCCAGCCAGCGATCCGACCCTGCTGTTCACCAACTCGGGCATGGTGCCGTTCAAGAACGTGTTCCTGGGCAGCGAGAAGCTGCCCTACGTGCGCGCGGCCGACGTGCAGCGCTGCCTGCGCGCGGGCGGCAAGCACAACGACCTGGATGCCGTGGGCTACACCGCGCGCCACCACACCTTTTTCGAGATGCTGGGCAACTGGTCGTTCGGCGACTACTTCAAGCGCGAGGCGATCGCCTGGGCGTGGGAGCTGCTGACCGGCGTGTTCAAGTTGCCGGCGGAAAAGTTGTGGGTCACCGTCTACCACACCGACGACGAGGCCTACGACATCTGGCACAAGGAAGTCGGCGTGCCGGCAGAACGCATCGTGCGCATCGGCGACAACAAGGGCGCGCCGTTCGCCTCCGACAACTTCTGGCAGATGGCCGACACCGGCCCCTGCGGTCCCTGCACCGAGATCTTCTACGACCACGGCGCGGACGTGGCCGGCGGGCCACCGGGCTCGCCCGACGAAGACGGCGACCGCTACATCGAGATCTGGAACCTGGTGTTCATGCAGTTTGACCGCGCACCCGACGGCACGCTCTCGCCGCTGCCCGCGCCCTGCGTGGACACCGGCATGGGCCTGGAGCGCCTCGCCGCCGTGCTGCAGCACGTGCACTCCAACTACGAGATCGACCTGTTCCAGCACCTGATCAAGGTGGCCGCGGAACTTACTGCCACCAAGGACCTGGCCAATCAGTCGTTGCGCGTGATCGCCGACCACGTGCGCGCCTGCTCGTTCCTGATCGTGGACGGAGTGCTGCCGTCGAACGAAGGCCGCGGCTACGTACTACGCCGTATCATTCGTCGCGCGCTGCGTCACGGCTGGATGCTGGGCGTGCGCGGCGACTTCTTCTGGAAGATGGTGCAGCCGCTGGTCGAGGAGATGGGCGAGGCCTATCCGGAACTGAAGGCGAGGCAGGCCTTCGTGGAAGACGCGCTGCGCACCGAGGAACAGCGCTTCGGCGAGACGCTGGAACACGGCATGCGCCTGTTCGACGAGGTGGCGGCGAAGTCGGGCAAGACCATCCCCGGCGAGGACGCGTTCCGCCTCTACGACACCTACGGCTTCCCGGTCGACCTCACCGCCGACATCGCGCGCGAGCGCGGCCTCGCGGTGGACATGGCCGGCTTCGAGCAGGCGATGAACGAGCAGCGCGAGCGCGCCCGCGCCGCAGGCAAGTTCGAGGCCAGGGGCCAGATGCCGGCGGAACTCGCCAGCCAGCTCCCGCCCACCGCCTTCCTCGGCTACGAGGCCTTGGTGGCGCAGGGTTGCAAGGTGCTGGGCATCGTGCGCGACGGCCGCCAGGTCGGGCAGCTCGCCGAGGGCGAGCAGGGCTTCGTGATCCTCGACCGCACGCCGTTCTACGCCGAGTCCGGCGGCCAGGTGGGCGACACCGGCACGCTGTCGAATGGTGCGGGCCGCTTCGAGGTGGCCGACACGCTGAAGATGGGCGGCGTGTTCTTCGGCCACGCCGGCACCTGGCATGGCGCGCAGCCGCTGAAGACCGGCGACTTGGTGGATGCGCAGGTGGATGCCGTGCGCCGCCAGTCCATCGTGCTCAACCATTCCGCGACCCATCTGCTGCACGCCGCGCTGCGCAAGGTGCTGGGCACCCACGTCACCCAGAAAGGTTCGCTGGTGGCGCCGGAGCGCCTGCGCTTCGACTTCGCGCACCACAAGCCGATGAGCCGCGAGGAGCTGGCCGAGGTGGAGGCGCTGGTCAATGCCGAGGTGCGCCGCAATGCGTCGGCCGAGGTACGCCACATGGCCTACGACGACGCCATTGCGTTCGGCGCGATGGCGCTGTTCGGCGAGAAGTACGGCGACGAAGTGCGCGTCCTGAAGATGGGCGATTTCTCGACGGAACTCTGTGGCGGCACCCACGTGGGCCGTACCGGCGACATCGGCCTGTTCAAGATAGTGGCCGAGTCGGGCGTGGCCTCCGGCGTGCGGCGCATCGAGGCGGTCACCGGCGCCGGCGCGCTGGCCTTCGTGGCCGACGAGGAACGTCGCCTGGCCGAGTTCTCGCACCTGCTCTCCAGCAGTGGCGACGACGCTGTCGACAAGCTGCGCCAGTTGTTCGACAGGCAGAAGAAACTCGAGCGCGAGCTGGAATCCTTGCGTGCCAAGGCCGTCGGCAACGCCACCGCGGAGCTGGCCGGCAGCGCGCACGACGTCGACGGCATCAAGGTCGTCGCCGCGCGGCTGGAGGGCCTGGACGCCAAGGCGCTGCGCGACAGCGTGGACCAGCTCAAGCAGCAGCTGGGCGACTGCGTGGTCCTGCTGGCGGGCGCGGCGGATGGCCGCGTGTCGCTGATCGCCGGTGTGCACGGCCGCGCGCTGGGCCGCATCAAGGCCGGCGACGTGGTTTCGCACGTGGCGAAGCAGATCGACGGCAAGGGCGGCGGCCGGCCCGACATGGCGCAGGGCGGCGGGGTGGATGCACCCGGGCTGTCAACGATCCTGGCAGGCTTGCCATCGTGGGCCGCCGGCCAGTTGTCGGGCCGAACCTGACGTCAACCACAATCCCTGCCACAGGTCATGCTTGTGCGCATTGCGCCGATGATGGTTGCTCGCTAGTATCGGCCGAATACCGATGGGCACCTGCCGCGACGACCGGCCGGTTGTCGCGACAGGTAGCTGGATGGAGAGCCGGGAAGGCGGTAGGGCCTTCGACGGATCGATCGTCGAACCGCGGTGATGGGCGCTCAGGGGTGAGGCACCATCTCCGTGGTCTGGAACCAGGAATTAATGGAGTAGTAACCATGTTGATTCTGACCCGCAGGGTTGGCGAAACCCTGATGATCGGCGACGAGGTGACCGTCACCGTTCTGGGCGTGAAAGGCAATCAGGTGCGCATCGGCATCAATGCGCCGAAGAACGTCGCCGTGCATCGCGAAGAGATCTACCAGCGCATCAAAGGCGAACACGAATCGGGCGGCAGCACCCACCACGGCGACGCCGACGAACATTGATCGCGGCATCCGGGCTTTACCTCAAGCCAGTCGGCGGTTATCCTTGCCGACCCTGCCGCAGCACCACAAACCCGGAGAGATGCCCGAGTGGCCGAAGGGGCTCCCCTGCTAAGGGAGTATAGGGTCAAAAGCCTTATCGAGGGTTCGAATCCCTCTCTCTCCGCCAGTGTTGAAAAAGCCCTGATTTTTCAGGGCTTTTTTATTGCCTTGAAGGATGGCGTGTAGACATTGGTGCGAGCGCTTCGCGATGCGCTTACCATGCCATCTCATTCGCTCTTCGACGGATGTTTTCGCATTCGCCAGAAGGTGCCGCTCGTGTTGCAATCTCTCGTTGGCATGCGCGTCAACGACAGCGCGATGGCAAGAGCGGCGGCGTGGAGGTGGATCAACCACCGCGTCTGCAGGCGCACTTTGTTGAAACGAGGGTGCGTTGGCAGTCGACCAATCCAGCCGTACGCTACGGTTCGTTCCCAAGCTCGCGGGCCGGCCATGCAAACAATGGATCTTTCGGTGCGGTTGCGCCGTGCAGTCCTCATTGTGGCGCTGGCGAACCTTGCCTATTTCGGGGTCGAGTTTGCTGTGGCCCTACGCATCGGGTCGGTCTCGTTGTTCGCGGATAGCGTCGATTTTCTCGAAGACACCTCGGTCAACCTCCTAATTTTTCTTGCGCTTCGCTGGAGCCTGAAGGCTCGTGCGCGCGTCGGCATGGCCTTGGCGCTGATTCTGTTGTTGCCAGCCGTGGCAACGCTGTGGGCCATTTGGAGCAAGTTCCACTCTCCGTTGCCGCCAGCTCCTGTGCCCCTGAGCCTGGCCGGTCTGGGAGCATTGACGGTCAACCTGGGCTGCGCTTTGCTGCTGGCCCGCTACCGGCATCACCAGGGCAGCCTCACTCGTGCCGCGTTTCTGTCGGCACGCAACGATGCATTGGCCAATCTGGCGATCATCGCCGCCGCCATCGTTACTGCCTGGACCGATTCGTCCTGGCCGGATCTGTGGGTGGGCATCGGCATCATGCTCATGAACGCCGATGCAGCACGGGAGGTATGGCTTGCCGCTCATGCAGAGCATCGTCTGACCAAGATGACTCCTGTGGTCTAGCCTCGTGCACCAAACCTATGTGGCGCCGTTCGAAGCGGTCACTCGTCTCGTGCGAATGCGTAAGCTCAAGTATGGTCGTGGTATCTCGCTCTGCCCGAACCCTCACCTGCCTGCCGGTACCCTTCGACGTGCTTGCTTGCGGCGTGCGTGGGGGCATGTCGTGTCCACAAAAAAAGCCGCGACATTCCTGCCGCGGCTTTCGCTTCACTTCAAATAATCGCGCTTACCAGATCCTCACCTGCTGTTCTCCGCCGCGAACCATCGCATCGCCCTGCTTGCACCGGAACGCTCTGGCGAATGCGGGCATGTTGGATGGCGCGCCGATCGCGCGGAATTGCGCGGGGGCGTGCGGGTCGGTGTTGAGCAGGGTGATCTGGGCTTCGGGTCGGATGCTGCCGCGCCACACGCGGGCCCAGTTGAGGAAGAAGCGCTGGTCCTGGGTGTAGCCGTCGATCTTCGACTTCGCCTCGGCGGGGTTCTTCGCCAGTGCCATCTGCAGCGCGTCGTAGGCCACGTTGAGGCCGGCCAGGTCGCCGATGTTCTCGCCCATGGTAAGGCGGCCGTTGACGTGCTTGCCGGGCAGCGCCTCGTAGGCGTCGAACTGGGCAGCCAGCTTGTCGGCGCGTGCGTCGAAGGCCTTGCGGTCGGCGTCGGTCCACCAGTTCGCGTTGTTGCCCCTGGCGTCGAACTTGCTGCCCTGGTCGTCGTAGCCGTGGCCCATCTCGTGGCCGATCACGGCGCCGATGCCGCCGTAGTTGAGCGCGTCGTCGGCCTTGGCGTCGAAGAACGGCGGTTGCAGGATCGCGGCGGGGAACACGATCTCGTTCTTCTGCGGGCTGTAGTAGGCGTTGACGGTCTGCGGCGTCATGCCCCATTCGTCGCGGTCCACCGGCTTGCCGATCTTGCCCACCATGTAGTCGTAGTTGAACTTGCGCGCGGCCTGCACGTTCGCGAAGTAGTCGCCGGGCTTGAGGGTGAGGCCGCTCCAGTCGCGCCACTTGTCGGGGTAGCCGATCTTGGGCGTGAAGCTGGCCCACTTCTCCAGCGCTTTCTGCTTGGTGGCGTCGCTCATCCACTCCAGTTTCTCGATGCGCGCCCTGTAGGCGGCGCGCAGGTTGTCGACCAGCGCCTGCGCGCGCTGCTTGGAAGCGGCAGGGAAGTGATCGGCCACATACAGCTCGCCCAGCACCATGCCCATGCTGCCGTTGACGGTGGACAGCACGCGCTTCCAGCGCGCCTGCATCGCCTGCTGGCCGTTCAGCGTCTTCTCGTTGAACGCGTAGTCTTCCTGTTGGAACGGTTTGGAGAGGTAGGGCGCGGCATCGTCGATGGCGTGGAAGCGCAGGTAGGCCTGCCATTCGGCCATAGGCGTCTGCGCCAGCATGCGGTCGAACTCCGCGAAGAACTTCGGCTGCGACAGCGAGAAACCCGCGCCCACGTCGGCACCCTGTGCATTGAAGAACGCCGCCCAGTCGAAGTGCGGGGTGACCTGGTCGGCTTCGGCGATGCTGACGTAGTGGTAGCGGTTCTCCGGCTTGCGCATCTGGGTGGGTACCAGCGAGGCGCTGGCGAGTTTCGTCTCGAAGGCCAGCACGGATTTCGCCTGCGCCTGCGCGGCGGCGGCGGGCGTGCCGGTCAGTTCGAACAGCTTCGCGATGTGCGCCACGTAGGCGTCGCGGATCTTCGCGAAGTCAGGCTTGCTGTAGTAGTCGGGCGTGGGCAGGCCGAGGCCGCCCTGGCCGGCGTAGGCGATCTCGCGGTTGGAATCCTTGAAGTCGCCGTTGCCGTAGAAGCGGAACACCACCGCATGGCCCTGCGCGTAGCTGTCGCGGATGTACGCGGCGATGCCGGCGCTGTCCTTGAGCGCGGCGATGCGCGCCAGCGCCGGCTTGATCGGCGCGTAGCCGGCCTTGTCGATCGCCGCCTCGTCCATGCCCGAGGCGTACAGCCAGCCGATCTTCTGTTCGATCGAGCCGGACTTGGCCTGGGCGGCGTGCTTCGCGGCCTGCTCCACGATGCCATGCTGGATGTTCAGGCTGTCCTCGCGCAGCGCGTCGAACGAGCCCCAGCGCGTGCGGTCGGCGGGAATCGGATGCGCGGCCACCCACTTCGCGTTGACGAAGCCGTTGAAGTCCTGGCAGGCGCTGATCTTGGTGTCCAGCTCGCGCACGTCGAACGAGGTGGCGGGCGCGGCGAGCGCACCGGCGGTGAGCGACAAGGCGATAGCCAGCGCCAGCGGCTTCGTGTAGCGGTAGGTCATGCAGGTGATCCTCGGAGCGTTGCGGTGCCGCGCGATGCACGGGTGAAAGAACTTGCGGAACCGCAGGCTAGGGCAAATCCGCGGGACGGGCCACAGTGACTTAGGTCATGGATGCGCGGGCGCATGGCGGCGACGATGAGCCGGTCGCCAGCATCGGCGACAGGCCCTACCATGCGCGCATGCACGAATCCGCCCCCGTCGATTTCCGCCCGGCCGCCGCGGCCGACGTCCCCGCCATCGTGGCCCTGGTCGAGTCCGCCTATCGCGGCGATTCCGGTCGCCGCGGCTGGACCACCGAGTCCGACCTGCTGGATGGCCAGCGCACCGACGCCGCCGGCGTCGCGTCGCTGCTGGACCAGCCCGGCAGCATGCTCCTGCTGGCCGAGCGCGACGGCGTGCTGCTGGCCAGCTGCCATATCGAGCGGCGCGGCGATTCCGGCTACTTCGGCATGTTCGCGGTCGATCCCGCGCAGCAGGGCGGTGGCCTCGGCAAGGCGGTGCTGGCCGAGGCCGAGCGCATCGCGCGCGAGTCGTGGCAGTGCCGCGCGATGCACATGACGGTGATCGTGCAGCGCGAGGAGCTGATCGCCTGGTACGAGCGCCGCGGCTATCGCCGCACCGGCGAATACCAGCCGTTCCCCTACGGCGACGAGCGCTTCGGCATCCCGCGCCGCGACGACCTGCGCTTCGAGGTGTTGCGCAAGGAGTTTGCCGGGGTGCCGGCATGAGTCTGGCGGGCGAGGGCTGGGTGCGGGTGGGTACGCGCAGCGAACTGCTGCCGGGCGAGTTCAAGGTGGTGTTCGACGGCGACACGCCGATTGCGGTGTACAACATCGACGGCAACCTCTACGCGATCGAGGATGTCTGCACCCACGACGGCGGCGACCTCGCCGGCGGCGAGGTGTTCGGCTTCGAGGTGGAATGCCCGCGCCACGGCGCGCGCTTCGACCTGCGCAGCGGCGCGGTGACGCGCCCGCCCGCGGTGGAGCCGGTGGCCGGCTTCCCGGTGCGCGAGGAGGACGGCGCAATCTGGACGCGCGACGACCGTTGAGCGGCGCGATCTTCCTTGATCGCTGAAATCAAGCAGGCGGCCATCCATGGCCGCACTTTCAAAAGTGATAGACGAAGGCCAGCGACTCGGTGAACTGGTTGCGCGAGCCGTACTGGCGCACCAGCGGGCTGGCCGCGGCATCGCCGAGCAGATAGCCGTATTCCAGCGACGCGGCCAGGCCGGTGCGCTTGCTGGTCGGCAGGAACAGGTCGTACTCCAGGGTGACGAGCTGGCTGCCGCCGCCCGGCTGCCAGGCCGGCACGTCCAGCGCCTGCGCCGAGGCGGGCGTGACGCCGAAGAAGCGCCGCATCGCCGCACCGTTCATCGATTGCCAGCGCAGCTGCAGCGACTGTTCCACGAGGCCCAGCTTGGGCGGGTCCCACTCCCCGTAGAACTCCAGGTAGGCACCCGCGCCGTTGATGTCGTGGCTGAGGCGCAGGCCGGCGTCGAGCTGCTTGGTGAAGTCCCATTCCAGATAGCCGCCGCCGGTGGCGCGCGGCGCCAGCGTGGGGATCCTGCCGGCGAGCGCGCCCAGGTCGTCATGGTCGCGACCCCACTGGAAGTCGCCGTAGACGCCGCCGTGCAGGTGCGGGTCGCGGATCAGGTCGTACTGCAGGCCATCCTCGGTGGACAGGCTGAAACCGTACTGCGGCAGTTCGATGTCCACGAACGGGATCGGGTCGCTGCGATGCGTGCGCGCGCCGGCCCAGCTCGGCATGCGCTGCACGCCGGCGCCGAGCGCCAGCGTCGGCGCGTCGTCAGGGTCAGCTGCGACACGAAACGACAGCAACAGGCACAACAGGACGAACAGCAGGCGCGAAAGGGCGACGGGCATAAGCAGGCAAGGCAGGGGACCGAACCAGCTTAACGGCTGTCCGTGCGCTCGGTTGTCAAAAGCCATGTATCCACTCAGCCCCGGTTCGGCCGCCGGCTGCCGGCCGGGATGGCCCGGCGCAAGCCCCGATACCCTGCCAACATCGGGACATGGTGCACACGATCGGCGGGCACTGCCTGATTGACACGCAGGGGGAAAGGGCGCCGAAAGACAGCTTGCCTAACGTGCTACCCATCATTGTTGCGAGCGTGCCTCCTGATGCCCGTTTCCGGCTGGACCATCCTGTGCGATTTCGACGGCACCATTTCCGTCGAGGACGTGATCGACTCGCTGCTCGACCGCTTCGGCCGTCCCGGCTGGGAAGTGCTGGAGCAGGACTGGCGCGCCGGCCGCATCGGTTCGCGCGAGTGCATGGCAGGCCAGGTCGAACTGCTGCAGATGACCCGCGCCGAACTGGACGAGCACCTGCGCGAGCTGTGGATCGACCATGCGTTCCCGGGCTTCGTGGCGAAGGCGCGCGAGCTCAACGTGCCGATCCGCATCGTCAGCGACGGCCTCGACTACGCGATCCACCAGATCCTCGGCCGCTACGGTCTGGACGACCTGCCGTTGGCCGCGAACCACCTCGCCCCGGCCACGCCGCCGAAGCAGTGGCAGCTCACCTCGCCGTTCCAGGCCGAGGGCTGCCGCAGCGGTACCTGCAAGTGCGCCTGCGTGGCGCAGGCGCGCACCACCGGTGCGAAGACCCTGCTGATCGGCGACGGCGCCTCCGACTTCTGCGCGGCCGACCGCGTGGACTTCGTGTTCGCCAAGCACCGCCTGATCGAGCACTGCCGCGCCGCCGGCATCCCCTACATGCCGATCACCGGCTTCGAAGACGCGCTGGAATACCTGCCGCGCCTGCTCGACGGCACGCTGGCACAGCACGCGCGTTACCACGAAGCAGCGGCGGCCTGAGCGGCTGCTGCTCCGCTTTATCTGCAATACCCTCCGCAACCGTTTCCCCGGATCGATACCCATGAACATCGACAAGAACGCCGTCGGTTTCATCGACGACGCGCAACTGCTCGCCGACGAGGCCAAGTACAGCTCCTTCGGCGACACCGTGCACTACGTTGACCCGCCGAAGATCTTCCGCCACGGCGAAGGCAGCTACATGTTCGACACCGCCGGCACGCCGTTCCTCGACCTGCAGATGTGGTACTCGGCGGTCAACTTCGGCTACGGCAACAAGCGCCTCAACGACGCGCTGAAGAAGCAGATCGACGTGCTGCCGCAGGTCGCCAGCCAGTACCTGCACCAGACCCGCATCGAGCTGGCCAAGACCATCGCGCTGGACGCGAAGAAGAAGTTCGGTCTCGACGGCCGCGTACACTTCAACGTGGGCGGCGCGCAGGCGATCGAGGATTCGCTGAAGCTGGTGCGCAACTACAAGAACGGCAAGAGCCTGATGTTCGCGTTCGAGGGCGGCTACCACGGCCGCACCCTGGGCGCCTCGTCGATCACTTCCAGCTACCGCTATCGCCGCCGTTTCGGCCACTTCGGCGAGCGCGCGATGTTCCTGCCGTTCCCGTATCCGTTCCGTCGCCCCAAGGGCATGACGCCGGAAGAGTATTCCGACAGCTGCGTGCGCCAGTTCGAGCGCCTGTTCGAGACCGAATACAACGGCGTGTGGGATCCCAAGACCAACCAGTGCGAATACGCCGCGTTCTACGTCGAGCCGATCCAGGGCACCGGCGGCTACGTCGTCCCGCCGATGGGCTTCTTCAAGGGCCTGAAGAAGGTGCTGGACAAGTACGGCATCCTGATGGTGTCCGACGAAATCCAGATGGGCTTCTGGCGCACCGGCAAGCTGTGGTCGATCGAGAACTTCGGCGTGACGCCGGACATCGTGGTGTTCGGCAAGGCGCTCACCAACGGCCTGAACCCGCTGTCCGGCCTGTGGGCGCGCGAGGAGCTGATCAACCCGACCCTGTTCCCGCCGGGCTCCACCCACTCCACCTTCAACTCCAACCCGCTGGGCACCTCGCTGGGTCTGGAAGTGATCAAGATGGGCTACGAGCTGGACTACGAGACCACCGTGCCGAAGAAGGGCGCGCACTTCCTCGAAGGCCTGCGCGGGCTGCAGAAGAAGCACAAGGAAATCGGCGACGTCGACGGCCTGGGTCTGGCGCTGCGCGCCGAGATCTGCACCGACGACGGCTTCACGCCGAACAAGGCGCTGCTCGACAAGATGGTCGACATCGGCCTCGCCGGCGACCTGGAGCACAATGGCAAGAAGATCGGCCTCGTGCTCGACGTGGGCGGCTGGTACAAGAACGTGATCACGTTCGCGCCGTCGCTGGACATCACGCACGAGGAGATCGACCTGGCGATGTCGCTGCTGGACCAGTTGCTGACGAAGGCCAAGAAGGGCTGATAGTCGTTCATTCGTCACAAACGAGAGGCCCGGCGGGATCCCGCCGGGCCTTTTGCTTTCTCCTCTCCCCTTCGGGACGCGGGGAAGGACCATGGCTCTGCTTTGAGAAGCGAGGAAGAGAGTTGGGGTTGAGGGACGAGGGGCGCGATGGCCTTTTTTCTCTCACTCGCCTAAGAGGCATTCTGGTCTCTTGCAAGCAACAAAGCGGTTCCTTGCGTTAACCGGCGCCGAGCCACTTATCTTTCGCTTGTCTAAAAGGGAAAAGACTGGTGTGCATCGCGCACGCCAGAAGCCAAAGTTTCACCATGCAGGCTGGACTTGATCGCCTCCCTCTTCGACGCATTGTCCCTGGCATCTTTTTTAACCCGCGCACTCCTGCACCTTTCCTTTTCGGCCGGGCCGCTTGTGCATGCGTCCATTGGGGGACTAGGCTGGCAAACGCGGAGGCTTTGTTAATGGGTCGCCAGTCATCCATACGGCCAGTCGGCCTGTCGTGACTTTCGATGCCGCCGCAAATTGCGCCAAACCAAACAATGGAGGGTACTCGGATGAAAGGCATGATGTCTGTTTGCGCTTTGCTTGTGTTGTCTGCGCCAGCCGTCTTCGCACAGCAGCAACAGCAGCATAATGGCGTGGAAAGTCCGAACCAGTTGTCCCATCAGATGCAACAGCTGAACAGGGATAACGCTGCACGGGAGGCCAGCTCTGGCTGGTACTGGCAAAGCTCGGAACGCACGATCAATTCGTATCAGGCGCTGATCAAGTTGCGCGCCAAGCTTGCGGAGGCCTGGCAAACCTTGGGCATGTCGCCCGCGGATGCGAAGACTGTTGCCGACGCATTCAGACCCGAAAGTACGGGGCGTGCCGACCACGCCTCCCTCGAAGGCAGGAGCGAGGAAGAGGTTGCCAAGATGCTGCGCGATGCCTTGGACAAGAAGAACTATCAGTTGGCCAATCAGCTGCTGATCAAGTACGAACAGGCCAGGCTCGCGCTGGCTCCATCCACGTCGCCGAACGGCATACGCTGACGATGTCCGTTTGATGCCCGACTTTGCGTCCACGGAGGGACGCAAAGCGCTGCCGTGGGGCGTTGTTTGTCTTTGGCTGCTTGCTCTTCCGGCAAGTTAAAGAGGAAGTCGTCCGGATGCCCAGACGATGTACGAAACCACTTTGAATGCCGAAGGAGCGTCAGCGCCAGCCGCTTCGGCTTCGCTTGCCTGTCGCAAGCTGCGTTCAGCACGAACGAGTCCTGTGGCCGGACGCTTCTGCGGGGTGACAAACAGGGCCGGGCGCTTCGATCAGGGGGCTCGCTTCAGCGCCAGTACCGCATTTAAGCCCCCGAATGCGAACGAATTGCTGAGCACCGCCCGCACCGGCATCTCGCGCGCCGTGTTCGGCACGTAGTCGAGGTCGCAGGCTGGATCAACCTTGTCGAGGTTCGCCGTGGGCGGCACCACGTTCTCGCGCAGCGCGCCGATCGCGGCCACCAGTTCCAGCGCGCCCGAGGCGCCCAACGCGTGGCCGTGCATGGATTTGGTCGAGGTCACCGCGAGGCGGTCGGCGTGTTCGCCGAAGGCGAGGCGGATCGCTCGGGTCTCGGTGACGTCGTTGGCCTGGGTGCCGGTGCCGTGGGCATTGATGTAGTCCACGTCTTCCGGATTCAGTTCGGCTTCCGCCAGCGCCTGGCGCATCGCGGCCGAGGCGCCATCGGCGCTGGGCATCACGATGTCGCTGGCGTCGGCGCTCATGCCGGTGCCGGCGAGTTCGGCGAGTATGGTGGCGCCGCGGGCGCGAGCGTGCTCCAGCGATTCCAGCACGAAGATGGCGGCGCCTTCGCCCAGCACCAAGCCGCGGCGGTTCGCGCTGAACGGGCGGCAGGTGTCGTCGGACAGCACGCGCATCGCTTCCCAGGCGCGCAGCGCGCCGTAGCTCAGGCAGGCCTCGGTGCCGCCGGTGACGGCCACGTCGGTCATGCCGTAGCGGATCATCTGCGCCGCCTGGATGATCGCGTGGTTGGCCGAGGCGCAGGCGCTGGCCACCGCGTAGGTGGGACCGCGCAGGCCGTAGGCGATGCTGATCTGGCTGGCGGAAGCGTTGGTCATCAGCCGCACGATGGTGAGCGGATGGGTGCGGCTGGCCTTCTCCGCGTAGATGCGGCGGCTCTGCTCGTCCTGGGTGGTCTCGCCGCCCACGCCGGTGCCCACCACCACGGCGGTGCGCTGGCCGAGACCGTCGCGGGCGAAGTCGATGCCCGAATGCGCGATGGCCTCGCGCGCCGCGTGCAGCGCGAATTCCGAGGTGCGGTCGAGTAGGGGCAGGGTGCGCTCGTCGATGCCGGTGGCCGGGTCGAAGCTTTCCGGCACCTGGGCGGCGATCTTCACGCGCAGCGTGTCGCTGTCGCGGTGGCGCAGCGGGCCGATCGCGCTGCGCCCCTCGCGCAGGCCCTGCCACAGCGCCCTGGCACCCACGCCCTGCGGGCTGATCGCGCCCATGCCGGTGATGACGACCCGGCGTGTCTCGATGGTGGGCATTACGCGTTGCCTTCGCCGGCGGCGGCCTTCTCGTCCAGTGCCTTCTGCACCGCGTCGACCAGGCTCTGCGCGGTGTCGCTGTCGAAATTGGCGCCTTGCTGCTCGGGGAAGTGGATGTCGAAGTGCTCCTCGATGTCGAAGATCAGCTCGATCGCCTCCAGCGAGGCGATGCCGAGGTCTTTCAGCGTGGATTCGGGCTTGACGTTCGCCACGTCGACCTTGGCCTGCTTGGCGACGATCTCGAACACTTGCTGCTGGGTCGTTCCGGTCATGACGGATCCTTGGTGGCAGGCGACAATAGGCGGGCCCGCGGCAGACGATCCGGCACGGGCGCACACCCTACAGTCTAGGCAAACTCGCTTACTCATGCCTTTCATTTCGCAACTGGAACCGGATGCCCTGCTGGCGGCGTTCATGGTCGAGCCGCCGATAGGCTTCGTGGCGGAGTGCTCGCCGCAGGGCATGCCGGGCTTCGTGGCGCGGTTCGACCTGCTGACCACGGCCGACGACGCGTTGCGCCGCCGCTTGGCGGCGCTGCCGCTGGCCCGGTACTGGCGCCGCCTGCTCACCTGGCGGACCCGCTTCGCCGGCACCACGGTGTCCGAGTACGCGCCGCTGCCGGCAGACGCGCCGCCCGCCGCCCTGGCTCAAGGGCTGAAGGCCGCCTGGGGGCGCGAATGCCGGCTGCTGATCGTGAAGGACATCGCGCAGGACTCGCCACTGCTCAGCGAGGCCGAGAACGCCCACACGCGCGCCTTCGCCGCAGCCTGCGAGGCGGAGGGTTTCGTGCTGCTGGAAGGGCAGGCGCTGGCCTACGTGCCGATCGACTTCGGCTCGGACGACGAATACCTCGGCAGGCTCAGCTACAGCCGCCGGAAGAACATCCGCCGCAAGCTGCGCTCGCGCGCGAGGCTCGACATCGAGGTCGTCCGCACCGGCGATGCGCGCTTCCTCGACGAGGCGACGTTGGCCGCGTACTACGCGCTGTTCGACAACGTGTACGCGCAAAGCGAGATCCATTTCGACCGCCTGAGCCTGGACTTCTTCCGCAGCCTACTGCGGGACGCCTCGAGCAGTGGCGTGGTGTTCGTCTACCGGCACGAAGGGAAGATGATCGGCTGGAACCTCTGCTACGAGCACGGCGGCAAGCTGATCGACAAGTACATCGGCTTCGCCTATCCCGAGGCGCGTGAGCACAACCTGTATTTCGTGAGCTGGATGCACAACCTAGGCTACGCGCGCGAGCGTGCCCTGACGCACTACGTGGCCGGCTGGACCGATCCCGAGGTGAAGTCCTTCCTCGGCGCGAGCATGACCTTCACCCGTCACGCGGTGTACGCGCGCAACCCCGTGCTGCGCGCGCTGTTGCGCAAGCTGGGCGGACACTTCGAAAGCGACCGCAGCTGGCAGGATGCGGCGGAGAAAGACGATGAGTGAATGCTACACGGCGAGGTGCGGCCAAGTGAATCACTCTCCCTTCGGGAGAGGGTGCCGGCAGGCGGGTGAGGGTGCGCCCGGAGCGAGGCATTGCGGCGTTGCCGGACCCTCACCCCAACCCCTCTCCCATCGGGAGAGGGGCTTTGCAAGCTATCTCGCCGCGAGGTGCGCATGAACGCCTCCACGCAGCGCCCCGTGGTGCTCGACATCGACGGCTCGGTGGGGCCGCTGCCGGACGGCCTCGTGCTGCCCCTGGCCGGATGGCAGGACGCGATCCGCTTCGGCTGCTCGCTGGGCACCATGCGTCGCTTCCGCACGCTGCTGGACGAACAGCTGCCCGCGCAATACGGCACCGTGTTCACCGGCTCGGGCGATTTCCATCATCTCAGCTGGCCGCTGATCGCGCGGCTCAAGCCCGCCACGCCGATCCAGGTGGTGGTGCTGGACAACCATCCCGACAACATGCGCTTCCCGTTCGGCGTGCACTGTGGTTCCTGGGTGCGCCGCGTGGCTGCGCTGCCCTTCGTCGATCACGTGCACGTGCTTGGCATCACCTCGGCCGATATCGGCGCGGGCCACGCCTGGGAGAACTACCTGGCCCCGCTGCTGCGCGGCAAGCTGAGCTACTGGAGCATGGGCGTGGATACCGGCTGGTCACGCCGGCTCGGCATCGCGCGCGCGTTCCGCGGCTTCGACGCGCCCGATGCGCTGGTCGATGCCTTCGTCGAGCAGCAGCGCACGCAGCGGCTGCCGACCTACCTCACCATCGACAAGGACGCCTTCGCGCCCGAGGTGGCGCACACCAACTGGGACCAGGGGCGCCTGCAGCTCGACCACGCACTGGCGCTGATCGGCAGCCTGCGGCATGGCCTGGCGGGCAGCGACATCAACGGCGAGGTCTCGCACTACCGCTACAAGAGCTGGTGGAAGCGCAAGCTCTCTGCGATGGACGAGCAGCCCGAGATCGATCCCGCGCAAGTCGCCGGCTGGCAGGCGCAGCAGCATGCGTTGAACCTGCGGTTGCTCGATGCGATCGCGGAGCGCGGCGGCTGATTCAGGCCACGGCTTCCAGTACACCGCAGATCGACGCCATGTCCGCATCGGTGAGCCAAGGGCTGTTGCCGATGCTGAGGCTGCGCGCGGCGAAATCGCGGGCGTTCGGCACGTCGGCCGCCGGCACGATGCCGCCGAGGTAGGCGTAGTCGGGCAGGGCGTGGATGAACAGGCGGCTGACGCCGTAGCCGGCTTGCCACAGCTCGTTCAGCGCGGCGTCGCGGCGCCGTTGGTCGCGCAACAGGAGGAAGAAGAACGGCCAGGTGCCGTGTGTGCCGACGGGGTCTTCCAGTACGGTGACGCCTGGGATCGCACGCAGGCGCGGCAGATGGCGTCGGGCGCTTGCGCTGCATTGTTCGATAAAGGCGGGCAGGCGTCGGGCGGCATGCGCGCCCACGGCCTGGCGCCAGCGGCCCACGGCATGCAGGGGCAGCGGCAGGGAGAAATCGTCGCCCACCGCGGCCACCGGATCGCCTTGGCGCAGCGCGCGGCGCAGCGGATTGCCGTAGGCCAGGCGCAGGCCGCCCGGGCGATACAGCGCGGCGTAGCCCAGCAGTTCCGCGCTGCGGCGCAGTTCCCAGCCGAGGCTGGGCGGTGCGATGCGTGCGGCGGTGCGCGCCAGCCGTTCGCGCAGTTCGGGATCGCGCGCGGCGAGCAGGCCGCCTTCGTAGATGGAAAGCCCCTTGCCTGCGGCGAGGCTGAAAAAGCCGAGGTCGCCGGCGAGGCCCACGCTGCTGCCGTCGCGCCGCGCGCCCAGTGCCTGGGCAGCATCCTCGATCACGAAGGCGCCCACGTTGTTCGCCACGGCCAGCGCGTCGTCCACGTCGGCGACGCGGCCGGCGAGGTGGGTGGGCAGGATCGCCAGCGTGCGCTCGTCGCAGGCGGCGCGCAGCGCGTGCGGCTCCATGTCGTAGTGGCCGGGGCGCAGGTCGCACAGCACCGGCTCCAGTCCGGCCTGATGCACGGCCAATGGCACCAGTGGGCAGGTGTAGGCGGGCATCACCACGCGGTGGCCCGCAGGCTTCAGTTCGCGCAGCGCGGCGAGCGCGACCAGCAGCGCTACGGTGCCGGAGCAGGTGAGTTCGAGGGGCGGCGTGCCCAACTGCGCGGCGACGTCGGTGGCCAGCGTAGCTGGGCCGGGGCGCAGGTCCGCCAGCCTCAGTGGCAGGCCGGCGGTGGGCGGCAGTTCGTGGCGGCGACGGGGCAACATGCGCGGCGTCGTGCAGGCTCAGAGCGGAGCCGGGCCCGCTTCCGCTTCCGGCTCGTGCTCGCGGCTCTCGGCCAGCCCGAGGCAGACGATGCCGGCGACGATGGCGACGGCACCGAGCACGCGCGGCAGGGTGAGATGTTCGTTGAACAACCACACCGACAGCAGCATCACCGACACCACTTCCAGGTGCGAGGCGGCGAAGGCGGGGCCGATCGGCGCGTGCTTGAGCAGGCTCATCCAGGTGAAGAACGCGCCGACGTAGCCGATCACGGCGCCGTACACCCAGGGCGCGCCGAACACGCGCAGCACCCATGCCACGTCCGCCGTGACCGGCAGCGCGTGCGTACCGGCGTACTTGAAGCTGATCTGCGCCAGGGTGTCGAAGCCCATCAGCAGCGCGAAGCCGACGAGGTAGAACCAGCCGCGCTTCATCCGGCCACTCCCACGATGGCCACGCCCAGCGTCACCAGCAGGATGCCGGTGACGCGCAGGCGGGTGAGCTTCTCGCCGAACAGGAAGCGCCCGGCCACCATGATCGCCACGATGTTGATCGAGCCCAGCAGCACGCCTTCGGACAGCGGCACCAGCGAGAGGAAGGCGATCCAAACCAGGAATTCGATCACGTAGCTGCCGATGCCGATCCACAACCAGGGGCGAGCGGCCATGTGTTTCCAGCGCGCCAGCCCGTCGCCGGCATCCTTGTCGCCCGCGGCGGCCTTGAAGGCGAGCTGGCCGCCGGTGTCGAGCACCACGTTGAGTACCCACAGCAGCGCGACAAGGGGCGAAATGGAACCCGTCGGCACGATCAGGCCGCCACGCGCTGCGGGAGGTCGGCCGCGGCGATGCGGTCGAAGAACGCGGCGGAGCGCTCGACCAGGGTGCGGCGGTCACGGTCGATGGTGATCATGTGGTAGCTGTCGTCCAGCAGCAGCAGTTCGACCGGCGCGCTGACCTCGCGCATCACCAGCTCGGCGTTCTTGATGCTGGCCACGTCGTCCTCGCTGGCGTGCGCCACCAGGCAGGGCGCGGTGACCTGCGAGAGCTGGCGGCGCACCGCGGCGGACAGGCCGTACATCTCGGCCAGCGAGTACCACGGGTTGCCGGGCAGGCCGGCGGCGGCGCTGTCGCCGCCCAGCATCGCGGCGCTGATCTGCGCGCGCAGGCGCTCGTCGCGGATGCCGTAGGGCGGCTGCTCCATGAAGCTGCGGTGGCGGCCGATGCCGAGCTTCTTCAGCAGCGGCAGCATGAAGGACATGCGTGCCAGCCGCGGGATGCTCCAGCCGTCGTAGCGGAAGGTGGCGCCGTACACGCCCACGCCGGCGATCTGCTCGGGGCGGTCGGCGGCGAGCTTGAGCGAGAGCAGCGCGCCCATCGACAGGCCGCCCACGAACAGGTGGTCCACCTTCTCGCGCAGCGCGTCGGCGGCCTTTTCCACGCTGGCGTACCAGTCGCGCCAGCCGGTGGCGAGCAGGTCGTCGGCGTCGCCGCAGTGGCCGGCCAGCTGCATGCCGTGCACGGTGTAACCGGCGCGGTTCAGGCCCTTGCCGAGCAGCTTCATCTCCATCGGCGTGCCGGTGAGACCGTGGATCAGCAGCACGCCGCTGCGGCCACCTTCGAAGAAGAAATCGGTTTGCTGGATCACGTGCGATACCCGAAACGAATGAGCCGCGTGGGCGGCTGCGCTGTGCGCAGGTTCGCAGAGGGCGGTTTCTTCAGTCTTTCGACTGCGTTCGCACGAGGTTCTCTTTCTGCTTTTCACCAGTTTCAAAGCGGTTTCGTGCGCCTGCCGGCGCCCGAGCTACTTCTCTTTTGCTTGTCCAAAAGAGAAGTAGCCAAGAGAAAACGACACCCCGGTTGGCGCTTGCCGGGCGTCCTGCCCGGCAAGTGCGTGAGGCGGGGCCGGGCTTTTCGAGCGGGCATCCTGCCCGCGCGAAAAGGCGGGCCCATCCATGGGCTCGCCCGCTGCGCGGCCTTCTCGTCCCCGCCTCACCGCCGCCCAGGGGCCCCGGAAAAGCAGCGCGCTCCTGCGCGCAGAAGCAACGGCCAGAGCAAAACAAAGCTAAGCGAAGCGCCGCGCCGCAGGACTTTTTTTCCTCAGCCATCGAACACGGCGCGGTATGGCCGTACCGTGTATCGCGTAGGCGGATGTGGCTCCCAAAACCTCGAAACGTCCTGCTTGTAATCCCGGCGGGTTGAACCAGGCCATTTCTCTTGGTTACTTCTCTTGACTCCGGGCATCCTGCCCTCCGCCCTTCGGTTCGGCTTCGCCGTTCGCCACCGCTCCGGGCGGTGGCGTGGGCCAGCAAAGAGAAGTGACTCGGGCGCCGGCAGGCGTCCGAAACCGCCCTGAAACTTGCGCAAACGCGAGAGCCGAGGACCACTCGCTCCCCCTCATTAGCCAAGTCGAAGCGAGCCAGGAACACGCGGTCTCCTGCACACAACAAGCGCCAAGCACAAAAAGAAGCCGCGCTTGCGCGCGGCGTCGAGGAGAACTGCGGACCGCGACGGAAACCGCCGCGGTCCGCAGCGGCTTACCAGATCTTCACCTGCTTGTCGCCGGAACGCACCATCGCGTCGCCCGGCTTGCACTGGAAGGCGGTGGCGAAGGCGGTCATGTCCGACGGCGAGGCAATCGCGCGGATGGCGATCGGCGAGTGCGGGTCAGTGTTGAGGCGCAGCTCGGCGGCCTTCTCGCGCATGCTGCCGCGCCACACGCGCGCCCAGTTGAGGAAGAAGCGCTGGTCCTGGGTGTAGCCGTCGATCTTCGCGTCGGCTTCCTTCGGATCGGCCTTGAGCGCGGTCTGCAGCGCGTCGTAGGCGATGTTCAGGCCGCCCAGATCGGCGATGTTCTCGCCCAGGGTCAGCTTGCCGTTGACGTGCAGGTTCGGCTTGTCCTTGATCGGGGCGTAGCCGTCGTACTGCTCCACCAGCGCCTTGGTGCGCTCGTTGAACTGCTTCTTGTCCTGCGCGGTCCACCAGTCCTTCTTGTTGCCGTCGCCGTCGAACTGGCTGCCCTGGTCGTCGAAGCCGTGGCTGGACTCGTGGCCGATCACCGCGCCGATGCCGCCGTAGTTGATCGCGTCGTCGCCGTTCGCGTAGAAGAACGGCGCCTGCAGGATCGCGGCCGGGAAGTTGATGGTGTTGGTGCTGGGGTCGTAGTAGGCATTGACCGTCTGCGGGGTCATGCCCCATTCCTTGCGGTCGGTCTTCTTGCCGATGTGCGAGAGGTCGTACTTGTAGTTGTACGTCTGCGCGGCCTGCAGGTTCGCGTACCAGCTGTCCGGGCTGATCGTGAGGCCGGACCAGTCGCGCCATTCGCCCTCGTCGGGGTAGCCGATCTTGGGCAGGAACTTGTTCCACTTGTCGATGGCCTTGGCCTTGGTGTCCGCGCTCATCCAGTCCAGCTGCTCGATGCGGCTCTTCAGCGCGTCGCGCACGTTGGTGACCAGCTGCTCGGCGCGCTGCTTGGCTTCCGGCGTGAAGTACTTGGCCACGTACAGCTCGCCCAGGCCCATGCCCATCGCACCGTTGACGCCGCCCAGCACCTGCTTCCAGCGTGCCTTCTGCTCGGGCTGGCCGGTCATGGTCTTGCCGTAGAAGTCGAACTTGTTGTCGCGGAAAGCCTTCGACAGCGCGTTCGAGGCGCTGTCGATGGTGTGGAAGCGCAGATAGGCCTGCCACTCGGAGGCCGGCGCGGAGGCCAGCAGCTTGTCGAACTCGGCGAAGAACTTCGGCTGCGACAGCGAGAAGCCCTTGTCGATGGTCACGCCCTGGGCCTTGAAGAACTGCTCCCAGCTGAAGTGCGGGGTGACCTTGTCGGCGTCCTTGACGCTGACGAAGTGGTACTCGTTGTCGAGGTTGCGCAGCTCGGTAGGCGCCAGCGAGGCGCCGGCCAGCGCGGTCTCGAACTTCATCACCGCGTCGGCCTGCTTCTTGGCGTCGGCCTCGGCCACGCCGGTCAGTTCCAGCGTCTTGGCGATGTAGGCGAGGTAGGCGGCGCGCAGGTCCTTGTACTCGGGCTTGAAGTAGTAGTCCTTGGTGGGCAGGCCCAGGCCGTCCTGGTCGGCAAAGCCGATCTGCTGGGTGGCATCCTTGAAGTCGGCGCCGGAGTGGAAGTTGAACACCTTGCCGTCGCCCTCAGCGGCGGCCTGGTTGAGGTAGTTCACGATGTCGGCGGTGTTCTTCAGGCCGTCGATCGCGGCGAGCTTGGGCTTGATCGGGTCGAAGCCGGCCTTCTCGATGGCAGCGTCGTCCATGCCGGACTTGTACAGCCAGCCGATCTTCTGCTCGACCGAGCCGGCCTTGGCGCTGTCGGCGCCCTTGGCGGCGTCCTCGACCAGCTGGTGCTGGTCGTCCAGGCTCTTTGCGTACAGTTGGACAAAGGATCCCCACATGGGGTAATCCGACGGAATCGGGTTGGCGGCGACCCATTTCGCATTGACGAAGCTGTTGAAGTCCGTGCATGCCTCGCCGGCCTGGCCCAGCTCGCTGACGTCGAACACGCTCTTCGGTGCGGCGGCCGCGGCGGTGGTGGCGGCCGGCGCCGGAGCCGTGGTCGACTTGGCCGGTGCCGGGGCGGCGGCCTGTTCGCTCTTGCCGCAGCCGGCCAGCGCCAGCGCGACAGCGGCGGCCAGCGCCAGGGGCTTCAGATACTGCTGGGTCATGGACTTCCCTCTCTTGGATGTATGGTTCCGCCGTGGCGGCGTTCTGCGCATGCCGGCCGGTCGCGGGCTCTGCCCGGGCCGGCCGTGACCGCCCACGCTAGGCCGGTCGTCATGGTCGGCACAGTGTCAAAGGTCAGGGGTGGTCCCGGCAACCATGGCCAGTCCGGCAGCGGTGCCGGGGAGGGCGGTGCGTCCCGGCACCAGGCCAGCACGATCCGCCAGCACAGCTCGCGACCGGCCGACGGCACCGCCGCATGCCGCTCGGCCGGCGCTCCTACAGCGACTGATCGGGCAGGCGGCGCGGCGCTGGCAGGGTGTCCGGCGACACCGCGCCGCCGGAGATGATGAAGGCCATCGCCTGGTCCATCGTCCAGTCGGTGGGGGTGAGTTCGCTCATCGGCACCAGCTCGAGGTAGCCGCCGGTGGGGTTGGGCGTGGTGGGGATGTACACCGCCGCCATCTCGCGGCCCGTGCCTTCCTCGATCAGGGTGCGGGTGACGAAGCCCACCACCTTCATGCCCGGCCGCGGGAACTCCACCAGCACCACGCGCTGGGTGCCGCCAGGCTTGTTCTGCAGCACCGCCATCAACTTCTTGGTGCCGCCGTAGATCGTCTGTACCAGCGGGATGCGCTGCAGCAGGCCGTCGAACGTGTTGATGAGGCGCCGCCCGATCACGCGGTTCGCCAGCCAGCCCACCGTGTACAGGCCGCCCAGCGTCAGCAGCAGGGCGAGCACGAACACCAGCCCGCTCCTGTTGAGCGTGTCCGCGACGTGCGGTGCCACCAGCCCCAGCGCTTCCGTCAGCGCCGCCACCAGCGGTGCGCCGATGCCGGCCAGGAGACCCAGCACAAACTTGAACACCAGCACCGTCACCCACAGTGGCAGGAAGGTGAGCAGGCCGGTGATCAGGTAGCGTTTGAGGCGGAGGGGAGGCATGGCGGCACGCGTGGGGATGGGCGCCCCATTGTAGGGAACGACTCAGCGTGGCGCGTGCATGCCGTGCCGCAGCCCCTTGCGGTACAGCCGGCGCAGGCCGATCAGCGCCACCAGCAGCCATACCGCGAGGCTGACGTACACGCCCGCGGCGGGAATCGCCAGCAGGAAGTCCGCGTGCAGCGCCTGCGCCAGCTCGTACGTGCCAACGGTGTACATGCCGATCGGGAACACGATGTCCCAGTCGTCCGTCTCGTAGCGCAGGGGCACATGGCGCCAGACGTGCCGCCACACTTCCAGGATCACCAGCAGGGGAATCCACCAGGTGGCGGTGGCCCAGAAGAACAGGGTGAAGCCCTTCACGAACGGCAGCAGCTCAGCCAATGCGCTGTTCGCCGGTGCGTGGATCACGATCAGGCTGCCGGCGAGCGTGGTCACCGCCAGCGCGCCCATGTCGATCCAGTAGGGCGGGGTGAACTCGCGTGCGCGCAGCGGGAAGAACACCATGCGGTACACCACCAGGGTGATGATCAGCAGGTACAGCGCCGCGCCCAGCATGTACAGGCTGAGCGCCACGAATTGCAGGCGGTCGGGATCGGCGCGGCTGGCAGCGATCAGGGTCAGCAGCGCCGACAGCGCCTGGGTGGACACCACCGCCACCAGCCAGCCGCCGTTGATGCTGCGGGTGAAGCCGGGCTTGAAGCGCGCGGTGATGGTGGCGGCGAAGAACAGGTAGATCAGCGCGATCCACAGCACCGCGCCGGTCACCGCCAGCACCGCCGCCAGCATGGGCAGTGACCGCACCATCACGCACTGGCTGCCCACCACGCAGGTCGCCGCGGCGAGGGTGAGGAAGCCGGCGCCGCGCGAGGGATCGGTGAAGTCCGTCACCATCTCCTGGCGGAAGCGCGCCAGCCGCAGCACGGTCAACGCCAGCAGCCACGCGTAGGCCAGCAGATTGAGCACAAACAGTGCGATCGCCACCCGCGGCAACCCGTGTTGGCTGGCGTCCACCGACACGATGCCGGTGGCCATCACCAGCGCGAAGCAGCCCGGGTCGAGCCGGCGCACGCGGGTCAGCAGGTTTTCAGCCAGTGCCATGCGACCCTCCGCAAGCCTGTTGCGGCGATTATGCGGGGCGCCGCTGTCGTCGCCGGGTGACGCCTTGTGATTTTTTCCGCGTCCGTGCGAATCATGCTGGCAACGACGGGGGAGTGCGGACGGCATGGGTGGCAAGGCGGACCAGCAACGTTTCGAGGCGCTGTGGCGGGAACACCGGGGCATCGTGCTCAAGGTGGCCGGCGTGTACGCACGCAACGCCGAGGAGCGGATCGACCTAGCGCAGGAGATCGGTGCGCAGCTGTGGCGTTCCTTCGCCAGCTACGACGAGCGGCGTGCGAAGTTCAGTACCTGGCTGTACCGCATCGCACTGAACGTGGCGATCTCGCAGCTGCGCCGCACGAACGGTGAGGCCGGGCGCCTCGAGCCCCTGGACGAGTGGCATCTGCAGACGATCGCCGGCGAACCGCTGCCGGAACCCGACGAGCGCGTTGCCGCGCTGCAGGCCTTCATCGGCGAACTCGATGCGCTCAACCGCGCGCTGATCCTGCTGTACCTCGAAGACCGCAGCTACGCGGAGATCGCCGAGGTGCTCGGCATCAGCGCCACCAACGTGGCCACCAAGATCAACCGCATCAAGCAGAAGCTGCGCGGCCAGATGACCGCGGCAGTCCCCACCGGAGCATGAGTATGGAACTCGATGAGATGAAGTTCGCCTGGCAGGTGTTGGGCCGGCAACTGGAGCGGCAGAACGCGCTGAACCTGCAGCTGTTACGCCAGGGCCGGGCCGATCGCCTGCGCCGCCACCTGCGGCCACTGGTGTGGGGACAGTCGTTGCAGATCGTGCTGGGCATCGTGCTGATGCTGTGGGGCATCAGCTTCTGGTCCACACACACGGATGTGTGGCAGGCGATGGCTTGCGGCATCGTCATGCAGGCGTTCGGCACGTTGGCGCTGATCTTTCCGGCGCGCCTGCTCTCGATGCAGCAAGGCATCGACTACGCCGCGCCCGTGCTGGAGATCCAGCGCCGGCTGGCGCATATGCGCGCGTGGCGCGTGAAGGTGGAGGCACCGGTGTTCGCGGTACTGGGCAGCGTGATCTGGATTCCCGCACTGATGATGTTGGCACAGTACGAAGCGGATCGCGCCGGCGGGCTCGTCCTCTGGCGCCACCTGCGGCCCGGCACGGTGGCGTGGCTGGTGTCGAGCGTGATCGTTTCGCTGGGCGTGGTCATGCTGGCCTACGTGGCGCTGCGCAAGCTCGGCCACCGCCGCTGGCTGGAGGACAACTTCGCCGGTAGCGCGATCCGCAAGGCCGAGGCGGCGCTGGAGGAGATCGGGCGCTTCGAGCGGGAATGATGGAAAGCGCCCCTCGCCCCGATTCCCGGTTCCGTAGGTCGGGCTTCAGCCCGACATCCGAAGCGAGTCGGGCTGAAGCCCGACCCACGGGAGCTTGGCGTGGGTTTCAGCGCGCCCGTGGTTTCAGCCGCACGTAGATCTGCTTGCGCACGCGGGCGACCACTTCGCCGGAGGCAGTGACGACATCGGTGTCGAACCAGCGCAGCACCTTGTCGCCACCCGCGGCGGCGGCGCGCAGTTCGGCCACGGTGGCGTCGTCGAGGTGGAAGTGGGCGTAGACGTCCTCGCGGCCGGGTGCCACGAAGTCGATCGTGCCGGCCTTGTCCCACACGTAGTAATCGGGACCGAGCCGGTGCATCGCCAGCAGCATCCAGAACGGGTCGACCATCGCGAACAGGTTGCCGCCGAACTGGCTGCCCACGTAGTTGCGGTTGCGGCGGCGCAGGCGCAGCACCACCTTCGCCTCGGACCAGTCCGCGCTCAGCGACTGCAGACGGATGGCATTGACCAGGAATGGCGGCCACAGGTTCAGCAGCCGCCGGAAGGTGGACGCCTTCATTGGACTGGCGCTCAAAACAGCAGGGAGGCCATGCGGCGGCGGTAGCGGCCAACCAGTTCGGCATCGTCCAGCGTGGCGAAGGCGGCGAGCAGGCGCTTCTTCGCGGCGCCGTCGTTCCAGTCGCGGGCCTTTTCGAGGATGACGAGGAACTGCTCAAGGCCGCTGGCGGGATCGTTGCCAAGCAGCAGGCGCACGCCGAGCAGGTCACGCGCTTCCCAGTCGGCGGCGTTGGTGGCGATGCGCCGTTCGAGTTCGGCTTGTGCCGGTGCGTCCTTCAGCGTGCGTGCCAGTTCGAGCTGGTGGCGCAGGCGCACGGCGCGCGCATCGGTGGCGAGATTGGCGGGCAGGGCGTCGAGCTCGGCGGCGGCGGCGTCGCTCTGGCCGGCCTGGGCCAGCGCCGCGGCGAAGTCGAGCTTCAACTCGGCATTGTCGGGTTCGGCAGCGATAGCCTGCTGCAGGCGGTTGATCGCCGCTTCCGGCGTTTCGGCGGGCGCCTCGACCGCTGTGTCCTCGCTGCCTTCACCTTCAGAGGGCTGCACGTGGCGGGCGAGGAATTCACGCAGCTGGCCCAGCGGCAGCGCGCCGGCGAAGCCGTCGGCGATCTGGCCGTCCTTCACCAGCACCACGGTGGGCACGCTGCGGATGCCGAACATCGCGGCGAGCTGCTGGCTCTTGTCCACGTCCACCTTGCCGAGGCGGAACGCGCCCTTGTATTCGGTGGCGAGCTGTTCCAGCAGCGGGCCCAGCGTCTTGCACGGGCCACACCAGGTGGCCCAGAAATCCACCAGTACCGGGGCGTCCAGCGAGGCGTTGATGACCTCGGCCTCGAAGTTCTGTTCGGTGACTTCGAAGACGTGGTCGAGGGCAGCGTCGGTCACGGCGGATTCCAGCAGGCGGGGAGACGCCCTAGATCGGGGCGCCGGCGAGCATATCAAGGGAAGCGATCGGGCGGCGCCGCTTCAGCCGCAAGCCGTCCGGATTTGCGAGAATCGCCATATGGACGTGCCATCCCCGGACATCGCCGGCCCCGGTGCAGCAGCACCCGCGCTGCTGATCTGCGAGCACTGCGACACCGTGCATCGCCGCCACCCGCTCGCGAAGGGCGAAGTGGCCGAATGCGCGCGCTGCGGCGCGGTGCTTGAGCGCTGCCGCGGCATGCCCGCGGACGCCATGCTGGCGCTGCTGCTGACCGCGCTGGTGGTGTTCGCGCAGGCCACGCTGTGGCCGATCGTGACGCTGGGCCTGAACGGCCAGTACGTGGCCGCCACGCTGTGGGACGTGATCCGCATGATGTGGATCGACCACTCGCAGGTGGTGGCGGTGCTGGCGGCGGCCACGCTGTTCGTGTTCCCGCTGTGCAAGATCCTGATCCTGGGCTGGCTGCTGGTCTATGCGCGCAGCGGCCGGCGTGCGCCGGGCTTCCGCCAGCTGATGGTGGCGCTGCACCACCTGGGGCCGTGGACGATGAGCGAGGTGTTCGTCTTGGGCGCGCTGGTGTCCATCGTCAAGGCGCACCTGTACTTCGACGTGATCCCCGACCCGGGCATCTATGCCTACGCCGCGCTGATGCTGTTGATCACGATCTTCGCCGGCATCGACCTCACCCGGTTGTGGGACGAGACCCGCGACGACGAGGCGGCGCCATGAGCGCACTTCCGCGCGCCGGCGAACTGGGCCTGCTCGGCTGCCACGTCTGCGGCCAGGTCTGCCACGCCGGGGCCGGGGACGACGACGCGCTGGCCTGTCCGCGCTGCGGCTCGACCCTGCACCGGCGCAAACCGGCGGTGTACGTGCGTACCTGGGCGCTGCTGATCGCCGCGTTCCTGATGTACATCCCCGCCAACGTGTTGCCGATCATGCGCACGGCGAGCCTGGGCGACATCGACGACAACACCATCATCAGCGGCGTGGTGGAGCTGTGGGTGAAGGGCTCGCCGGGGCTGGCGGTGATCGTGTTCTGCGCCAGCATCATGGTGCCGATGCTGAAGTTCCTCGCGCTGGGCACGCTGCTGATCACGAGCCGGCGCGGCAGCAACTGGGCACGGCGGCAGCGCGCGCAGCTGTTCCGGCTGGTCGAGCTGATCGGCTACTGGTCGATGCTGGACGTGTTCGTGGTGGCGCTGCTCACCGCGCTGGTACGCTTCGGCTTCTTCAGCCTGGTGGAGCCGCTGCCGGGCGTGGTGTTCTTCGGCCTCACCGTGGTGTTGACCATGTTCGCCTCGATGTGCTTCGACCCCCGGCTGATCTGGGACGGCAAGGAAGATTCCGATGACTGACGAGAAATCCGCCGCGCCATCGCCGGCCTCCGGCGACGCCCTGCCGCGCGCCGTGGTGCGCAAGCGGCGCACGAACGCCTCGCTGATCTGGCTGGTGCCGATCCTCGCGGCGATCGTGGGCGTGTCGCTGGTGGTGAACAGCTGGCTGCAGGCCGGACCCGACATCACGATCAGCTTCCAGACCGCGCAGGGCCTGGCCGCGGGCAAGACGCCGGTGAAGTACAAGGACGTGGTGATCGGCAAGGTGGACAAGATCAGCCTCAGCGACGACCGCAGCCACGTGCTGGTGAAGGTGGCGCTGGAGAAGAGCGCGAAGGCGTTCGCCACCAAGGACACCCGCTACTGGGTGGTGCGCCCGCGCATCGGGCTGGGCGGCGTCTCTGGCGTGGACACGCTGTTCTCCGGCGCCTATATCGGCGCCGATACCGGCGATTCCAGCGCGGAGGAGGATGAGTTCAAGGGACTGGAGAACCCGCCCGCGGTGACCCACGGCGAACCGGGCAGGAGCTACACCCTGCACGCCGACGACCTCGGCTCGCTGGACATCGGCTCGCCGGTGTACTTCCGCCGCATCCAGGTGGGCCGGGTGGTGTCCTACCAGCTGGACAAGGACGGCAAGGGCGTGACGCTCGCGGTGTTCATCGACAGCCCGAACGACCGTTTCGTGAATGCTTCCACCCGCTTCTGGAACGCCAGCGGCGTGGACGTGTCGCTGGGCGCGAACGGGCTCAAGCTCAACACGCAGTCGCTGGCCACCGTGCTGGCCGGCGGCGTGGCCTTCCAGGATCCGGGTGGCCCGCACGACACCACGCCCGCGCCCGACGGCACCAGCTTCGGCCTGTTCAACGACGAGACCACCGCGATGGCGCCGCCGGACGGCGAGCCGCACTACATCCGCATGCGCTTCGACCAGTCGCTGCGCGGGCTGGCGGTGGGCGCACCGGTGGAATTCCTCGGCATGAACTTCGGCCGGGTCGTGTCGATCCGCATGGACTACGACGAGAAGACCCAGCGCTTCCCGTTCATCGTCGGCGCCGTGGTCTACCCCGAGCGGCTGGGCCAGGCGCACGACAAGCTGGTGGCGCTGGCGAAGGCGCACGGCGACAACGCCGACCTCTCGCACATGGTCGGCAAACTGGTCGAGCACGGCCTGCGCGCGCAGGCGCGTACCGGCAACCTGCTCACCGGCCAGCTCTACATCGCGCTGGATTTCCTGCCGCATGCGGCGAAGGCGAACTACGACCCCGATGCGCGGCCGCTGGAAATCCCCACGGCGCCGGGCAGTTTCGACAAGCTGCAGGAGCAGATGACCGACATCGTGGACAAGCTGGACAAGATCCCGTTCGACCAGATCGGCAACCACCTCAACGACTCGCTGGCGAACCTTGACGCCACGCTCAAGCAGGTCAACGGCCAGACCCTGCCGGCTCTCAACGACACCCTGGGCGATGCGCGCAAGACGCTGGGCACGGCGAACGACACGCTGTCCGCCGATTCGCCGCTGCAGCAGAACATGGGCAGCACGCTGCAGGAAGTGCAGCGCACGATGCGCTCGCTGCGCGTGCTCACCGACTACCTCGGCGTGCATCCGGAGTCGCTGCTGCGCGGCCGGGCGGCCGACCCCAGGCAGGTCGAACCGAAACAACCCGCCGCCCCCGCCAACAGGAGCCAGCCATGAGCCGCCTGCGTCCGACTCTCTTCGCCGGCATCGTCGCGCTGGGCCTCGCCGGCTGCGCTTCTGCACCGCTGCACTACTACACGCTGATGTCGCCGGCGGGCGGCGTCGCCCCTGCGGCACCCGCGCCGTATCCGTTCGAACTGCTACCGGTGACCGTGCCGGCCCAGGTCGACGTGCCGCAGCTGGTGGTGCGCGAAGGCGGGCAGGGCATGCTGCCGTTGCAGGGGCAGCGCTGGATCGCGCCGCTGGGCGACGAGATCCGCGGTGCGCTGGCCGCCGACCTCGCCCGCGCACTGGGCGCGCCGGACATGAACGGCCTGCCCGGCGACGGCCGGCCGCGCCTGCGCGTCAAGCTGGACGTGCGCCGCTTCGAGTCGGTACCCGGCAGCCACGCGCTGCTCGACGCGGCATGGAGCCTGCGACTGGTCGGGGGCTCCGGTGGGCAGGATGCGCTCACCTGCATCAGCCGCATCAGTGAGCCGGTGACGGCGGGCTATGACGCGCTGGTGGCTGGTCATCAGCAGGCGCTGGCCACGCTGGCCGCACGCGTCGCCGCCACCGCACGCGCCTACGAGGTAGGCCAGAATCCGGCTTGCCCTGCGGATTGAAAGTATCGACACCCTCTCCTGCGTGCGGGAGAGGGTCGAGGCGAACGCTTCCGATCCGGCATAAGGGCCCATTCTGCTAATCTGCCCCGTTCTCCCGGCAGGTGCGCGAGCCTGCGTCACCTGCCCGCAAAGATCACGGCCACGGAACCATGCAAGACACCCACGACGCCAGCAAGACCGAACAGGACTACCAGCCGCAGGTGGTGGAAGCCGCCGCGCAGCAGTACTGGAACATGCAGCACGCTTACGAGGTGAAGGAAGACCCGGCCAAGCCGAAGTTCTTCTGCCTCTCGATGCTGCCGTATCCCTCGGGCGCGCTGCACATGGGCCACGTGCGCAACTACACCATTGGCGACGTGATCAGCCGCTACCAGCGCATGCAGGGCAGGAACGTGCTGCAGCCGATGGGCTGGGATGCGTTCGGCCTGCCCGCCGAGAATGCCGCGATCAAGAACAGGACCGCGCCGGCCAAGTGGACCTACGCCAACATCGAGCACATGCGCAGCCAGCTCAAGTCGCTGGGCTACGCGATCGACTGGAGCCGCGAGTTCGCCACCTGCCGTCCCGAGTACTACCGCTGGGAACAGCTGATGTTCACCCGGCTGATGAAGAAGGGCCTGGCCTACCGCAAGAACAGCGTGGTGAACTGGGACCCGGTGGACCAGACCGTGCTGGCCAACGAGCAGGTGGTGGACGGCCGCGGCTGGCGCTCCGGCGCCGTGGTCGAGAAGCGCGAGATTCCGCAGTGGTTCCTGCGCATCACCGACTACGCGCAGGAGCTACTGGCCGGCCTGGATACGCTGCCGGGCTGGCCCGACGCGGTGAAGACCATGCAGCGCAACTGGATCGGCCGCAGCGAGGGCCTGGAGATCCATTTCGCGGTGGAGGGCGAGGCCGCGCCGCTAACCGTGTTCACCACGCGCCCCGACACCCTGATGGGCGTCACCTTCGTCTCCATCGCGGGCGAGCACCCGCTGGCGCTGAAGGCCGCGGCGAACAACCCGAAGCTGGCTGCCTTCCTCGACGAGCTGAAGCACGGCGGCGTCTCCGAGGCCGAGCTGGAGACGCAGGAAAAGCGCGGCATGGCCACCGGTCTGTTCGCCATCCATCCGGTCAGCGGCGACAAAGTGCCGGTATGGGTCGCCAACTTCGTGTTGATGGGCTACGGCACCGGCGCGGTGATGGCGGTGCCTGGCCATGACGCGCGCGATTTCGAGTTCGCGCACAAGTACAACCTGCCGATCAAACAGGTCATCGCCGCTGGCGGCGAAACCTACGATGCAGCCCACTGGCAGGAGTGGTACGGCGACAAGACCCGCGCCGACATGCGCGTGGTCAATTCCGGCGCGATGGACGGCAAGGACTATCGCGCCGCCTTCGACTATATCGCCGGCGTGCTCGAAGCCGACGGCAAGGGCCAGCGCCGCGTGAACTGGCGCCTGCGCGACTGGGGCGTCAGCCGCCAGCGCTATTGGGGCTGCCCGATCCCCGTCATCTACTGCCCGAAGTGCGACGCGGTGCCGGTGCCGGAAGACCAGCTGCCGGTGGTGCTGCCCGAGGACGTGGCCTTCAGCGGCGTGCAGTCGCCGATCAAGGCCGACCCCGAATGGCGCAAGACCACTTGCCCGCAGTGTGGCGGCCCGGCCGAGCGCGAGACGGACACCTTCGATACCTTCATGGAGTCGAGCTGGTACTACGCGCGCTACACCTCGCCGGGTGCGTCCGGGCAGGTGGACGAACGCGCCAACTACTGGCTGCCGGTGGACCAGTACATCGGCGGCATCGAGCACGCGATCCTGCACCTGCTGTACTTCCGCTTCTATCACAAGCTGATGCGCGACGCCGGCATGGTGAAGTCGGACGAACCGGCCACCAACCTGCTGTGCCAGGGCATGGTGATCGCCGAGACCTTCTACCGCGACCACGCCGACGGCTCGAAGGACTGGATCAATCCCGCCGACGTGGAAATCCAGCGCGACGACAAGGCGCGCGTGGTCGGCGCGGTGCTCAAGGCCGACGGCCAGCCGGTGAAGATCGGCGGCACCGAGAAGATGTCCAAGTCCAAGAACAACGGCGTGGACCCGCAGGCCATGGTGGGCAAGTACGGCGCCGACACCGTGCGCCTGTTCTCCATGTTCGCCGCGCCGCCGGAACAATCGCTGGAGTGGAACGAGGCCGGCGTGGAAGGCATGGCGCGCTTCCTGCGCCGCTTCTGGCGCGAGGTCACCACGCATGCCGCGCAGCCGGATCACCCGGTGGTCGATCCGTCGCAGCTCGACGCCGAACAGAAGACTTTGCGTCGCCAGTTGCACGAAACCATCCAGAAGGTGAGCGACGATTTCGGCCGCCGCCATTCCTTCAACACCGCGATCGCCGCGCTGATGGAACTGCTCAACGCGGTGAACAGGTTCGCCGACATGAGCGAACAAGGCCGTGCGGTGCGCCATGAGGCGCTGGAAACCATGGTGCTGCTGCTGAACCCGGTGGTGCCGCACGTCAGTCACCACCTGTGGCAGGTGCTGGGCCATGCCGAAGCCGTGCTGGAGGACCAGCCCTGGCCGGCCGTGGACGAAAGCGCACTGGTGCGCGACAGTCTGACCCTGGCGGTGCAGGTCAACGGCAAGCTGCGCGGCACCATCGAGGTGCCGGCGAATGCCGGCAAGGAAGAGGCTGAAGCCTTGGCGCTGGCGCAGCCGCAGGTGGCCGCCTTCCTCAAGGAACTCACCGTACGCAAGGTGATCGTGGTGCCGGGCAAGATCGTCAACATCGTCGCAGGATGAAAGCCATGAACCGCATGCTCCGTGTCGCGTTGCCGCTCGCCGCCGCCCTCGCGCTCAGCGCCTGCGGCTTCCACCTGCGCCGCAACGCCGCGCTGCCGCCGTCGATGAGCCATGTGCACCTCACCGTCTCGGGTGGCGGCGACCTCGAGCGTGCGCTGACCCGTGCGCTGGAGAACGCCAACATCACCGTCGAGGACAACGCTGGCCCCGGCACCGCCGAGTTGCGCGTGCCTGTAGCCTCGTTCGGTACCCAGTCGCTGACCCAGGGCGGCTATGTGCGCATCACCGAGTACGCGGTGAGCTACAACGTGGAATTCGACGTCACCGGCGCCGACGGCAAGACCCTGCTGCCGCACCAGCACATCAACATGCAGCGCGAATACAGCTACGACTCCACTGACACCGTGGGCAACGCCTCGCAGGTGCAGCAGATCCAGCGCAGCCTGGTCGACGACATGGTGCAGGCGATCATGTTCCGCTTGGAAGCAGCCGGTCGCCACGTGCAGGACGTCCCGGCACCGGCAGCAAGCATCGGCGGGCACTGATGCCGCTCGCCCCCGCGCAATGGCAGAAGGCGCTGGTCGGCGACAGCCTGGCGCCGGTCTACCTGCTCGCGGGCGAGGAACTGCTGGTGCTGGAAGCCGCCGATGCGTTGCGCGCGCAGGCGAAGCGGCTCGGCTATGCCGAGCGCGAGGTGCTCGAAGTCGAACAGCGCTTCGACTGGGACGACCTCGCCCGCGCCGCGGCTGGCATGTCGCTGTTCGCCACGCGCCGGCTGCTCGACCTGCGCCTGCCCACCGGCCGCCCCGGCGTGGATGGCGCCAAGGCCATCAACGAGTTCTGCGCCAATCCACCGCCCGACGTCACCCTGCTGATCACCGCAATGGAATGGAGCAGCAAGCACGACGGCGCGTGGAGCAAGAAGCTGGATGCCGCCGGCGTGATGGTGGTGTTCAACGCGCCAAGACCCAACGAATGGGCCGCATGGATAGGCGCACGGCTGGCTTCGCGCGGCCTTTCCGCCACACCCGACGCTGTGACCCTGCTGGCCGAGCGCGTGGAAGGCAACCTGCTCGCTGCCGCGCAGGAAGTGGACAAGCTCGCCGTGCTGCGCGCGGGCGACAGCAGCCGCATCGACGCCGACGCGATGGAGGGCCTGGTTGCCGACAGCGCCCGCTACGACGTGTTCAAGCTCACCGACGCCGCGCTGGCGGGCGAGGGCGCACGTGCGCTGCGCATACTCGCCGGCCTGCGCGCCGAGGGCGATGAACTGATCGCCATGATGGGCTGGCTGGTGAACCAGTTGCAGCTGGCCCTGCGCCTCGCCAACGCGCCTGATCTTGCCGCGCAGGCTCGCGCCGAGCGCCTGTGGCCAGCGCGCGAACAGCTGTTCCGCAAGGCGCTCCGGCGCGCGCCGCGCGAGCATTGGCTGGCTTGCCTCGCGCGTGCTTCGCGCATCGATCGCATCGCCAAGGGGCGCGAGCAGGGCGAGGCATGGCGCGAGGCCGAACGCCTGATCGCGGCGATGGCGGAGCCGCGGGTGGCGCGGGCGCTCGCATGATTGGCATCGCGCCCGCTTTGCACCCTCTCCCCGATGGGGGGCGGGGTGGGGTGAGGGGCGGGTGCTTGCGACAGCCTTTCGCTTCCGCACCTTGGCTCGCCTGCGGCGGGCTTTTGGGTGCTTGCCGGAACACGTGTTTGTCCCCTCTCCCGCTTGCGGGAGAGGGGTTGGGGAGAGGGGCTTCTGTATTTCGCGTTGGCGCAAGCGACAGAGCGGTTTCGGTCGCCAGCCGGTGCCCTAGCTACTTCTCTTTGCTGGCCCACGCCACCGCCCGGAGCGGTGGCGAACGGCGAAGCCGGCCCGAAGGGCGGAGGGCAGGATGCCCAGAGTCAAGAGAAGTAGCCAAGAGAAATGGCCTGGTTCAATCCGCCGGAATTACAAGCCGGCGGTGTCGAGGATTCAGGAACCATTCCCGCCTACGCGATAGACGATGCGACCACATCGCGCCGTATCTGAAAACTGAGGTGCTTGCGGCATCGGCACTGGAGGTGCGGCGATGACCGCGCGTCCTCTCGCCATCTTCGGCGGCACCTTCGACCCCATCCACATCGGCCACCTCACTGTGGCGTGGGAGGCGGCCGAGTTGCTGGATGCGGAGGTGCGGCTGATGCCGGCCAACGTGCCGCCGCACCGCTCGTCGCCGCAGGCTTCTCCCGCCGAGCGCGTGGCGATGCTGCGCGCGGCGCTGGCCGGGCAGTCGCGGCTGGTGCTGGATGCGCGCGAGCTGGAGCGCGACGGGCCTTCTTACACCATCGACACCTTGCGCGAGCTGCGGGCGGAACAGGGCGATCGGCCGCTGGTGCTGCTGCTCGGCGCCGATGCTTTCGCCGGCCTGCCGGGCTGGAACCGCTGGCGCGAGCTGTTCGACTTCGCGCACGTAGGCGTGCTGAGCCGGCCGGGAGTACAGATCACTCGATCCGCGGAACTCGATAAGGAGGTCGCCGCGCGCAAGGAGAGCGGCGTGGAACCCCTGCGCACGCAGCCTTGCGGCAGGCTGATCGAGCTCGCGGTGACGCCGCTGGAGATTTCCGCCACCCGCATCCGCGATCTGCTCGCCGCCGGGCGCGATCCGCGTTATCTGTTGCCCGCCGGGTTGTTCGACGATCCCGCCCTGCTGGCGCCCTATCGCAAGGGTTGAGGCGTGGCAGCGCAGGCGGGATCGTCGGCCCTGCTCAATTCCCTTCGGCACTCACGCGCGTCGCCATGACGCTGCCCATCACCGAGGGGCCGGCTGGTTGCTTGCCGTCCGGGGTGTACTGGGTGAGCGTGAAATCGCCGGAATAGGAATTGCTGTCACGGGCCAGCGTGATGCGTTCGCTGATGTTCACCGGGCCGAGGAACACCTGGCCGCTGCTGTCCCAATTCAGGGCCCAGTGGTTGAGTACATAGGTGTGCGCACCGGTCTGCTTCCAGGCACCCATGCAGAAGTCGCCGGTGATTGCCGGCTTGCCCGAATTCATGAGCTCGGTGCCGTCGGCATGCCAGGTGACGAAGCCCTGGTCGGCCACGTGGCCCTGCACGGTGAAGGTGAAGCGGTACAGGCCCGTGATCGGCTCGAGCAACTGCAAGGGGTTGGCATATTTGTCCTGTGCGACTGCAGCCGGAGCGGCACCAGCCGCGGTGGCGACCAGCGCGGCCAAGGATGCCGTCCCTGCGGGGCCGGATGCCGGCAGCGCACTGCCCAGGTCGCAAGCTTTTGCGTTCTGCGTGAAGGCAAACGTGGAAAGGCCGATCGCGGTCAGCGCGATGGCGGCGTGCAAGCGTGTGTCCATGACGATCTCCTGCAGGGATGGGTGGCGGCGCAGCCGGCGCCGCCGACCTGCAGATTGCGCGTGGCGGAACGCGCGAGTCATGATGGTTTGGTTGGGGAATGGCTAGAATCGGCACCGCCCGGAAGGCCCTGCTTCCGGTTCGCTGACAGGCGTGCTGCGACATGGGGACCGACAGGCATTCGACGCAGGCGGAAACGCGCGGCACGTTCGCGTTCGCGAACGTGGTGATCGATGCGGATGCCCATTGCCTGCTTCGCGATGGCCACGAGATCGCGATCGAGCCGAAGGCCTTTGCCGTGCTGCTGGAGTTCCTGGCCCATCCCGGCCAGTTGCTCAGCCGCGACCGCCTGCTGGACGCGGTCTGGGGACACAACTACGTCACGCCCGGCACGCTCAACCGCATCGTCGCGCAGTTGCGCAAGGCGCTGGCCGACGACAGCGAGGCCCCGCGTTGCATCCAGACCGTGCACGGCCTCGGCTACCGCTTCATCGCGCCGCTGGAGAACCGGACGCCGACGGCGATCCCGGCGCTGCGCTTCGCGCCGCCCGCGCGGGCGCGACTGCCGCGGCGCGCTGAACCGCTGGTCGGGCGTGAGCAGGACATCGAACGGCTCGGCCGACGATTGCAGGAGAGCCGGCTGGTGACCGTGGTCGGTCCCGGCGGCGTCGGCAAGACCCAGCTTGCGCTCGAAGTGGTGCACCGGGTGGCCGCGGAATATCCCGATGGCGTCTGGCTGTTCGACTGCACCGCCATCGCCGACAGTGCGGGGCTCGTGCGCGGGCTGGCCGACCTGTTCGGCCTGCGCGCGGCGGCCGGCTCCGAGGATCTGCTGCTGCGCCTGGGCGAGTTGCTGCAGCAGCGTCGTGCGCTGCTGCTGTTCGACAACGGCGAAAGGGTGGCCGAGCTGCTGGGGGCAATCGTCGAAACCCTGCTTGGCGCATGCGCGGAACTGTGCGTGCTGGCGACCAGCCAGCGCCGCCTGAACTGCATGGGCGAGGCGCTTTACGTGTTGTCGCCGCTGGATGTCCCGCCACCGTGCGCTTGGATGACGGCCGACGACGTCGCCGCCCTGGCGCAGGTTCCTGCAGTTCAATTGCTGCTGATGCGTTCGCGCGCGTTCGCTTCCCCCTTCGCGCTGACGCCGGCCAGCGCACCGGCGGTCGCGGGGATCTGCCGGCGTCTCGACGGCCTGCCGCTGGCGCTGGAAATCGCGGCGGCGCGCTTGCGCCTGCTCAGCCCGGAGCAGTTGCTGGCGCGCATGGACGAGCAACTGCTCAGCCTGGCCGAAGCCAGTCCCAGCCGGCCGGATCGGCACCAGGCGCTGCGTGCGCTGATCGCATGGAGCTACGCGCTGTTGTCGGAGCGCGAACAATCCCTGCTCTGCGGCCTGAGCGTCTTCGCCGGAACCTGCACACTGGGCGGCGCAAGTGCGATCGGCGTGGCCTACGGACTCGACGAGGCCGGAGTGCTCGAGCTCCTGGGGGGACTGGCCGACAAGTCACTGCTGGTGGTGGATGTGGCCACCAATCCGCCCAGCTATCGCCTGCTCGACAGCGTGCGCCTGTTCGCACGGGAAAGGCTGGCCGGATCCGGTGACGAGATGCGCATGTGCGATGCGCACCTGGCCCACTTCGTCGAGCTCAGCGAGCGGGCCAGCGCCGAGATCCAGGGCGAACGCCAGCAGCTGTGGTGCGATCGCGTGCGGCGCGAATGGGACAACCTGCAGGCGGCGTTCAACCACGCGCTGACGCACCCGGAACTGGCCGAGCACGCGCTCGCGCTGTCGGCAAATCTTTGTTGGTACTTCCGCATGAGCGCCGACTATTTCGCTGCCGTCCGCTGGCTCGAACAGGCGTTGGCGGCGCCGGGTGGGCCTACGCGGCATCGTGCCCTGGCGCTGGTGGCGTTCGGCATCGTGCTGCACCACGCACAGGATCGCGAGCGCGCCGGACCCTCCCTGCGCGAAGGCATCGCCCTGGCCACACGCCTGGGCGACGCCTGGCTGGCGGGTACCGGCGAGGCGATGCTGGCCTACGAACTGGCCTTGTGCGGGGATTTCGAGGGTGCCGAAACCTGCGTGGAGGCGGCCCTGGCCCTGGCGCGGACGCGCGACGAGCCCTGGCTTCGTTCCGTGGCCTTGCTGAGCCGGGGATTGACGCGCGGTCTGTGTGGGCGGCACGCGGAAGCGGAGCATTGCATGCGCGAGGCGATGGAATGGGTTGCTGGCACGGGGCGCGCGTTTTTCCAGCAGGCCTACACCCTGATCAACCTGGCGCTGCAACGCTACTACCTGGGCGACCTGCAGGCCGCCGCGCGCGACTGGGGCCACGACATCGACCTGTTCATCGAGATACAGCACTGGCGGGGCCTGGCGGGATGCGTCGAGGGGACGGCCTACCTTGCCGCAGCCTGCGGCAAGGCCGCACCGGCAGTCCGTTGCATGGCCGCTGCCGCCGGCATGCGCCGGTTGACCGGGGCGCCGTTGTTTCCGCACTGGGAAAAGGGCCGGCAGGTTACCGAGCGCATGACCCGCGACGCGCTCGGCCCGGCCTACGAACAAGCATGGCGGGAAGGCGCCGCTGCGCGTTTCGAGTTGGTGGTGGGCGAAGCACGGGCCTTGCTGGCTGCGATCGCGGCCGATCAGCCGCCGCGCACAGGTGCCAGCAAGCCATCCGGGTCGTAGCGCGCCCGCAGCGCGGCCAGGCGGGCCTGGGTGCCCGCATCGTGGGTGCGTGTGCCCAACTCGGACGCCTCGCCGGTGAAATTGGGCTGCATGCCCGCGCGAGCGTGCGGCGTCAGCACGGCACGCAGGTCGCGCGTCCAGTCGCGGACGGCGGCGAAACGCTGCGCGGTGCCGGCATGGCCGATCACGTTGATGAAGAATGCCGCGTCGCGCTGTGCGAAGGCGGTGGCGTCACGGGGCACGGCGGCCACCGCGCCGCCGAGGTGGTGCACATGCACCTCGCTCAGCGGATCCGGCGGGGCGGCGGCCAGTGGCACCAGCGCATCGATCAGCGCATCGTCGAGCACGTCGAACTGGGAGGTCGTCCAGTAATAGTGGTCGCCGGCCGGCGCGGTCGGATCAAAGGCCTGCTGCCATGCGGCGTAGGGCATCACGTCGGCGTGGCTGCCCAGCGGCCGGCCATGCCTTGTGAGCGGCGCCAGCGCCTCGGCTCCCTGCGCGGGGTTGCCGCTCCAGCACCAGGCCAATACGACCGCACGCCGCCCGTGCGCCTCCGGCGGCAGGAAGGGCAGGGGCGGTGCCGTGGTGAACACCAGCATCGCGGTGAGCGCGTTCGGTGCGGTGGGCGTGAACGCACGGAACGTGCGCAGCAGGTCGGCGGCGTCTTCGACGGGATGGAATGCCACGCCCGCATAGACCTCGCCCACCGCATGCAGCCGGTAGCTGAAGCGCGTGACCACCCCGAAGCCGCCTGCGCCGCCACGCAGGGCCCAGAACAGGTCGGCATGCTCGCGTCCGCTCGCCACGATGCTGCGGCCGTCAGCCAGTACCACGTCCGCCTCGACCAGGTTGTCGGCGGCCAGCCCGCAGTGGCGCATCAGCCAGCCCACGCCGCCGCCCTGGGTGAAACCGCCCACGCCGGTGGTGGAGACGAAGCCGCCGGTGGTGGCCAGGCCATGCGGCTGGGTGGCTGCATCCACCTCGCGCCATAGTGCACCGCCACCGACCCGCACGATGCGCGCATGCGGGTCCACCTCGACCTGGTTCATGGCGCCCAGGTCCAGCATCAGCGCATCGTCGCGCACGGCCAGCCCCGCCACGTTGTGGCCGCCTCCGCGCACGGTCATCGGCAGCCCTGCGCCGGCGGCGAACTTCGCCGCGGCGACCACGTCCTCGGCATCGAGGCAGCGGGCGATGGCCAGCGGGTGGCGGTCGATCGCGCCGTTCCAGACATGCCGGTGCAGTTCGTAGTCGGCGTCGCCGCGGCGCAGCAGGGGGCCGCGCAGGGCAAGGGCCAGCTCCTGCCAAGCAGGTGCGCGGACGGGATCAGGGCCGATGGACATGGGCGCTCCTGCTCGCAACGGATCGTGATGCCCGCCGGATCGGCGTGGCACCGGAAAACGGTGGTTGCCCACCAGTCCGTCGCGAAGATACGCCGGCCCATGGCCACCGTCATGATGGAGGCGTGGGGATTTGATGAGGGCGGTTCGTGGCCCGGGCGAGGCTCACGCCCGCGCCACGAACCGCAGCGCCACCGAGTTCATGCAGTAGCGCAGGCCGGTGGGCGGCGGGCCGTCGTCGAACACGTGGCCGAGGTGGCTGTTGCAGCCGGCGCAGCTGATGGCGATGCGCTCCATGCCGAACTGGTCGTCGCGGGTTTCGACCACGTTCCGCTTCGCGATGGGGCGCCAGAAGCTGGGCCAGCCGGTGCCGGAGTCGAATTCGGTGGCGGCGTCGTAGAGCGCGGTGGCGCAGGCGACGCAACGGAAGAAGCCGGGTTGCGCGGGTCGCTCGTGCGGGCCGCTGAAGGCGCGTTCGGTGCCGTCGCGGCGCATTACCTCGAAGGCCAGCGGCGACAGGCGCGCGCGCCATTGCGCGTCGGTGAGCACCAGCCGATGCACCTTGCAGGGGCCGAGATCGCGGCCGTCGTCGGCATAGCACTCCAGCAGCACGTCGCCGGGCGGGGTGTGGACGAGTGCGGGCACGCCGCCTGCGGCGCCGGCAGCGAGCAGGTGGGGCAGGGCGAAGCTGCCGCCCACTGCGAGCAGGGCGCCGCCACTCAGTGCGGCGCGCAGGAAACGGCGGCGGTCCATCGCGAGGGATTCGTTGATGCGGGACATGGCTGGCCTCCAGTGCGTGGCGACTCCCTCCCCTGCTTGCAGGGGAGGGTTGGGGTGGGGTGCTCTCTGCGAAGAGCTAGTCCCTCCCAACCTCCCCTTGCGACGCAGGGGGAGGCGATATGGCTAGCTCAGCCGAACGTGAACGCGTAGGCACGCACGCCGGGGTCGAGGAAGGTGATGGTGAACGTGCGTTCGCCGTTGCCGTGGGCCTGGCGCACCAACTGGTACAGGCGCTGCGCGGTGACGGTGCCGTTGCCTGCGGCGTCGGTGTCCATGCCGTGGTCGGCGCCGGGCGCCTGGCCGTCCAGCGTGACGCGGAAGCGCACCGGTTTGCCATCGCTGCCCGGGCCCAGCACCAGGTGCAGGTCGCGGCCGCGGAAGCGGTAGCTGATACCGCCGTTGGCGGCATCCAGGGTGGCGTCCTGCGCATGCACGGTCCAGCGGCCGGCCAGTCCCCACTGGTTGGTGGCCAGCGTGGCAGGCGTGCGGTAGCCGAACGCGTCGTCGTGCGCGACCTGGCCGCTAGCGAAATGCTCGGCGCGCGCGTAGCCTACGTAGGTTTCCGGCGAACGGCCGTAGTCGCCCGAGCTGGCTGCCTGGGCACCTTTCGCGCCGGGTTGCACGTAGCCGCCGGGCAGGTCCTTGTAGCCGGCTTCGGTGAGCAGCTGGCGGATCGCGTCCTCGCCTTCGGCATAACCGCCTTCGCCGAAATAGTGGTGGCGGATGCGGCCCTGCGCGTCGATGAAGTAGTCCGCAGGCCAGTACTCGTTGTTGAAGCCCTGCCAGATGGCGTAGTCCGAATCCAGCGCCACCGGGTAGCGGACGCCCAGCCGTGTCACCGCCGCGGCCACGTTAGTTCGATCCTTCTCGAACGCGAACTCGGGCGAGTGCACGCCGATGACGACCAGGCCATGGTCCTTGTACTTGTCGTACCAGGCTTCGACGTAGGGCAGCGAGCGCAGGCAGTTGATGCAGGAATAGGTCCAGAAATCGACCAGCACCACCTTGCCACGCAGCGCGGCAGGCGTGAGCGGTGCGCTGTTGAGCCAGCCGGTGGCGCCGGCCAGCGAGGGCAGGGTGCCTTCCACCGGCAAGGTCTCGCCGGGCTTGGGGGCAGGCGCCGCCGTGGCGACAGGCATCGGGTGCACGGCGTCGATCAGCTTCTGCTCGATGCGATTGGTGCCGGCCAGCGAGACGCGGGTGAGCAGACCGGTATCCGCACCCAGCGCGATCGCGGCTACGCCGGCCAGCACCAGCGCGCCCAGCGCGCGACGCACCCACTGGCCTGCGCCCAGCGAGCGCTTCATCAGCGCGAACACCTTGCCGCCCACCGCCAGCGCCAGCGCCAGCGAGGTGGCCGCACCCAGCGCGTAGGTGAGCAGCAGCAGTGTGGTGGTGACGCTGGCGCCCTTGAGCGCGGCGCCGGTCAGCAGCAGGCCGAGGATCGGCCCCGCGCACGGCGCCCACAGCAGGCCGGTGGCGATGCCCAGGCCCACCGCGCCCCAGATCGATTCGCCTTCGCCGTCGGTGCGCTGCGACAGCCGGTTGCCCAGCGCCACGAACGGCCGCGTGAGCCATTCGGCGACGTGGCTGGAGAGCAGGGTGAGGCCTAGCAGGGCCAGCACCACCAGCGCCACGGCGCGACCGTACTGGTTCGCGTGCACCGCCCAGCCGCCGCCCACCGCCGCCAGCGTGGCGACCAGGGCGAAGGTGGCCGCCATGCCGAGCAGCATCGGCAGGCCGCTCTTCAGGAACGGGCGGTCGGCGCGAGCGAACACGAAGGGCAGCACCGGCAGGATGCAGGGGCTGAGGATGGTGAGCACGCCGCCGAGGTAGGCGAGGATCAGCAGGAACATGGTGGGTGGTTCCGGGTTGGGGTGTGCTGGTGATTCGCCGTTCCCGTGCTGGCGGTTACATCGCCCCGTGCGAGGTAACCGCGGCGACGGATGGGGCGAATCGCCGGATGGAACCGCAGCATGGGACGAATCCCCCTTGACCGTCGACGGCAGCTTGGTACTAGATGGCGGTCTCGTCCCGCCATTGGATTGCCGCGCCGCCGTGTCCGCCGAACCCGCCAGCGCCAGCGAACAGGTCGACCGACAGCGCGCCGCGTGGATGGCTGCCGCGCAGGCGGGCGATCGCCGCGCCTACGAGCGCGTGCTGGCCGACTCGGTGGCGCTGATCCGCGCGGTGGCGCGCCGGCAGGGCGTGGCGACGGATGCGCTGGACGATGTGGTGCAGGAAACGCTAATCACCGTGCACCGCGTGCGCCATACCTACGACCCGACGCGCTCCTACGACGCCTGGCTGAGCGCGATCGCCAGCCGCCGCGCGATCGACGCGCTGCGCAGCGGCGGCCGGCGCGAGCGCCGCGAGCTGCACGACGAGTTCGCGCTGGACCAGCATCCCGACCGTGACGACGCCAGTGCGGATGCCGA
>DATEKS010000159.1:0-11262 GCA_035277325.1 Rhodanobacter sp. | reverse complement strand
CATGCGGAACAGGTCGCCGGCGAAGATCGCCGCCTCGTCGCCGCCGGTGCCGGCGCGCACTTCGAGGTAGAGGTTGGCCTCGTCGCGCGGGTCCTTCGGCAGCAGCAGGATCTGCAGCTCGCCGTCGAGTTCGGCGAGGCGCTGTTCCAGCCGTGCGATGTCGTCGGTGGCCATCTCGGCCAGCTCGGGGTCGTCCAGCATCGTGCGGGCTTCGGCCAGTTCGCGCGTGGCGGCGTCGTGCTCGCGCAGCGCGGCGGTGACCGGATCCAGCTGGGCGTACTCACGCGACAGCTCGCGGAAGCGCGCGCCGTCGGCGAGCACGTCGGGCTGGGCCAGCAGCAGGCCGATCTCCTCGTGGCGTTCGGCAAGGGTTTCGAGTTTGCGACGGATGGAAGGCGTCATGGGCAGGAGACGTGGAAGCGGGAACGGAACGGCCGACGTGTCGGCCGCGCGGATGCAGGAGGCGGCAGCCAGCCGCTCTCGCTAGGCGTTCCGCGTGTCCGGGTCTTCCTCGTCCAGTCCGTACAGCCGGCCCGCCGCGTGCAGCAGGTCCAGGTCACCGGAAAGCGCGGCCTCGCGCAGGCGCGCGCTGGGATGGTGCAGCAGCTTGTTGGTGAGCGTATGGGCGAGGAAGCCCAGCGCCTCGTCCGGCGACTTGCCGCGCGCGAGCATGGCGCGGGCCTTCTCCAGCACTTCGTCGCGGTAGGCCTCGGCGTGCTGGCGCAAATCCAGCGCTGGATTGCGCAGGCCGAGCGCGCGGCGCCAGGCCATGTAGCGGTCTACCTGCAGGTCGATGATGGCGTCGGCCTCGCGCGCGGCGGCAGCGCGCGAGCGGCGGTTGTCGTCGATCACCTGCTGCAGGTCGTCGATGCCGTAGAGGTAGACATCAGGCAGTTCGGCCACCGCGGGTTCGATGTCGCGCGGCACCGCGATGTCGACCATGAACATCGGCTTGCGCCGGCGCGCAGCCAGTGCCTGCTCGACCATCGCGCGGGTGACGACGGGCTGGCGCGCGGCGGTGGAGGAAATCACGATGTCGGCTTCGGCCAGGTGCTGCGGCAGGTCGGCCAGTGCGATCGCATAGCCGCCGTAGCGGCCGGCCAGATCCTGCGCGGTCTCCAGCGTGCGGTTCGCCACGATCAGCCGGCGCGCCTGCTTGTCGGCAAGGTGGCGCGCGGCCAGCTCGATGGTGTCGCCGGCGCCGATCAGCAGCACGCAGGCCTCGCGCAGGTCGGCGAACACCTGCTCGGCGAGGCGCACCGCGGTGAACGCCACCGACACGGTGTGCGCGCCAATGCGGGTTTCCGTGCGCACCCGCTTGGCCACCGCGAAGGTGTGCTGCAGCAGGCGATCCAGCGGCGCCTTCAGCGTGTGCGCGTCGCGCGCGAGCTGGTAGGCGTCCTTCACCTGGCCGAGGATTTGCGGCTCGCCCAGCACCATCGAGTCCAGCCCGGTGGCGACGCGGAACAGGTGGCGTGCCGCGTCCTGCTCGTCGTGGCGGTACAGGAACTCGTCCAGCTTGCCGGGAGTCAGACAGTGATGGCGGCTCAGCCACGCCTGCGGCAGTTGCTCGGCGCCGGCGGCCACGCCCACGTACAGCTCGGTGCGGTTGCAGGTGGACAGGATCATCGCCTCCTCCACGCCGGGTTCCTGCTGTAGCTCGAGCAGGGCGGCGGTGGCGCTTTCGGGGTCGAACGCCACCTGTTCGCGCAGGACGACCGGCGCGGTGAGGTGGTTGAGCCCGAGGGCAATCAGCGGCATGGCGTGGCGAATCTTCCGGCGTGGATCTGGCGGCGTAGGCTAAGCTTGTCGTCGAGGCGCCGTGGATAGGGACACGGTCGTGGCGTGTTGGGCAGACGGACGGACAGATGGTGGTCAGTGTGCGAAGCAGGCGTTGCGGATTCAAGCAGATGCGGCATTTTACGGCAGCCGCGACGTTGATGCTCGGGCTGGCCGGCTGCGCCCAGGCGCCGCTCCGGCAGGCGGCCAAACCGGCGGCCGCGCCCGCCCAGCCGCTGGCGCGGATGGTGGTGGCGACGCCGGACGAGGACCACGACCTGCTCGCGCAGCTGATGGCTGGCGAGATGGCGCTGGGCCACACCGACCTGAAGGCCGCCGCGCTGCACTACGGCAAGGCGATGGTGCTGAGCGACAAGCCCGAGGTGGCCGAGCGCGCCGCCATGCTGGCGATCGCGGTACGCGACGACGCGGCGGCCGGCCGCGCGCTGGATCGCTGGCAGGCGCTCGGCGCCAAGCCTGCACAGATGGCGATGGCGCGCGCCCAGCTGGCGCTGAACCGCGGCGACACGCCCGAGGCGCAACGCCAGTTGGAGATTCTCACCGGCAGCCGCGACAAGAACGCCTGGCGCGAGTTTGGCCAGGTGCTGCTGGGCGCGCGCGACCAGGCCCAGGCCGGGCAGTTGCTGGAGGCGCTGGCTACGCCGAAGCGCCTGCCCGCCGACCCGCAGGCCTGGCTGGCGATGAGCGAGCTGGGCGACAAGCTGGGTCGGCACGCCTACGCGCAGCACATCGCGAACGCCGCGATGACGCGCTTCCGCAACAACGCCGAGGTCTATGCCTGGGCGGCGCAGATGAAGGCCCGCAACGGCGACGCCAAGGGCGCGCGCGAACTGCTCAGGCAGGCGATCGCCAAGGCGCCTGACAACGTGCACCTGCGCCTGGTCTACGCCAGCCTGCTCAGCGAGGCCGGCGACTACGCGGCAGCCGCGAAACTGCTGGACCACGGCCCGCAGGATGCCGACACCTACCAGTTGCGCGCAGCGCTGGCCGCGCGCAGCAAGGACGGCAAGGCGCTGACGGCGCTGTATCGCCAGCTGCAGCAGGCCGCGCCCAAGGTGCGCGAGCAGAACGCCTTCCTGCTCGGCCAACTGGCCGAGATGCAGCATCGCGACACCGAGGCGCTGGCCTGGTACGGCCAGGTCGGCGACGACGACCCGCACGCCTTCGATGCCGACCTGCGCAGTGCCGTGCTGCTGCAGGCACAGGGCAAGAGCGCGGCCGCGCATGAACTGCTGGGCCAGATGCAGCTGGACTACCTCGACCAGCCGGCCCAGCTGCGCCAGGCCTGGCAGCTCGACGCCGAGCTGTACATGCGCGAGCAGCGCTACGTGCAGGCGATCAACGCGTTTACCCGCGCGCTGCAGGTGGTGCCGAACGACGCGGGTCTGTTGTACGGGCGCGGCCTGGCCTACGCCGAGGCCGGCCAGACCGATCTCGCGGTGAAGGATTTCCGCAGCCTGCTCAAGCTCAAGCCCGGTGACATCGACGCCAGCAACGCGCTGGGTTACACCCTGGCCGATGCGGATCGCGACCTGCCCGAGGCGGAGCAGCTGATCGCCAAGGCGCGCGCGGCGCGGCCGAACGATCCGGCGATCGCCGATTCCTGGGGCTGGCTGCAATACCGGCTGGGCCACCTCGACCAGGCGGTGCAATCGCTGCGTGGCGCGTGGCAGGCGGCCAAGGACGCCGACGTCGGCGTGCACCTCGGCGAAGTGCTGTGGAAGCAGGGCGACCGCCGGGACGCGCAGCAGGTGTTCGACCAGGTGCGCAAGATCGACCCGCACAACGCCAGCCTGCAGAGCACCCTGAAACGGTTGAATCCATGAAGCATTCCTTGCGATTCCTCGCGGTGGCGCTGCCGCTGCTGCTTGCCGCCTGCGCGCCGCAACAGGCGGTGCGGATCAAGGGCGATGCCGGCCTGCTCAACGCGCAGCTCGCGCGCGAACAGGCGCTGGCGCACACCGACCACTGGACGCTGGAGGGCCGGCTGGGCGTCTCCGACGGCCGCGACGGCGGCAGCGGCGGCTTCACCTGGACCCAGGACGGCGACCGCTACCGCTTCGTGTTCCGCACGCCGATCACCGGCCGCAGTTTCGAGCTGAGCGGCGGACCCGACGGCGCGCTGCTGCAGGGGCTGGACGGCGGCCCGCTGCAAGGTGCGGACGCCGAGGCGCTGATGCGCCGCGCGCTGGGCTGGGAAGTGCCGCTGCACGACCTGCGCGCCTGGGTGCTGGGCCTGCGCGCCGACAGCGGTCCGGCCGAACTGGCGTTCGGCGACAACCGTCTGCCTTCGCTGCTCACGCAGGACGGCTGGGCGGTGGACTACCGCGCCTGGGACACCGCGCGCCAGCCGCCGCTGCCCACCACCATCTTCGCCGCGCGGCCGCCGTACAAGGTGCGCCTGTCGGTGGAGAGCTGGACGATCCGCTAGACTGCGCGGCCTTGCGGTAGCCGCCCGGATTTCTCCGCATGAGCTGCACCATCGTTCCCGCCCGCCTCGACCAGGCCGACACGTTGCGCGACATCGAGCGCGCGGCGCAGGAGCTGTTTCGCGGCCATCCCGCGTGGCCCTCGTATGCCGCCGCGCCGATGGATGCGCAGGCGCTGGCCGAGGCCATCGGCGAGGGCCACGTGTGGGTGGCGCAGGGCGAGGGTGGCCGCGCGGTGGGTTTCGTCGGCGTGGCGATCGAAGACGGCGAGGTCGGCATCGCCGAGATCGACGTGCTGCCCAGCCACGGCCGGCGCGGCATCGGCGCGGCGCTGCTGGAGCACGCCTGCGCCTGGGCGGTCGAATCGGGTTACCCGTCCGTGGTGCTCGGCACGCTCTCAGACGTGCCGTGGAACGCGCCGTTCTACACTCGCCATGGTTTCGAGGTCATCGATCCGGAGCACTACACCCCGACGCTGGCGGCGCACGCCGCGCATGACCGCGAACGCGGCTTCCCGATGCACCTGCGCGTGTACATGCGCCGCTACCTGCAGGCGGCACCCGGCGGTTGGACACGCTGGCCGGCGCCGGCCAAGCTCAACCTGTTCCTGCGCATCACCGGCCGCCGGCCCGACGGCTACCACGAGCTGCAGACCGTGTTCCGCCTGCTGGCCTGGGGCGACGAGTTGCGCCTGCGCGTGCGCGACGATGGCGAGATACGCCGCTTCACCGACGTTCCCGGCGTGCCGGCCGAAAGCGACCTGGTGGTGCGTGCCGCGCGATTGCTGCAGGAGTGCGCGGGCAGTGCACTGGGCGCCGAGATCGGGCTGGAGAAGCGCATCCCGATGGGCGGTGGCCTCGGCGGCGGCAGTTCCGACGCCGCCACCGTGCTGGTGGCGCTCAACCATCTGTGGCGTTGCGGGCTGGACGAGGACGCGCTGGCGGAACTGGGCCGGCGGCTGGGTGCCGACGTGCCGGTGTTCGTGCGCGGCCGCTCCGCCTGGGCCGAGGGTGTGGGCGAGCGGCTCACCCCGCTGGTCCTGCCGCGGCGGCATTACGTGGTGCTCGATCCGCGCGAGCACGTGCCCACCGCGGCACTGTTTCAAGCGCCTGAATTGACACGAAATGCGCCCCCGGCGACAATTTCGTCCTTTGTTTCGGGCGAAGCGGCGGAAAACGCCTTCACGGCGGTGGCGCGCGCGCGCCATCCGCGCGTGGCGGCGGCATTGGACTGGCTGGGCCGCCACGGGGCGGCGAGGCTTTCCGGCAGCGGCGGTTGCGTGTTCCTGGAGTTGCGTACGCGAGAGCAGGCACAGGCCGTCGCGGTCCGCTGCCCGCCGGAGTTCACGGCTCACGTGGCCACCGGCGTCACGGTTTCGCCCCTGCACGAGGCACTGGGCCGCCATGATGGCGGTAGCGCCAACCCGTAACGGTTGGGAGCACGACTGGCGAACCATGGATGGTTCGCGCGTTGGCGTCCACGTGAGTGGGCGCCAACGGAGACAAATCCGGACATATGCCGGACTTGTCGACCCGATGGGCCGCCAGGAAGGTGGCTCATCGGGATCAATGATGGGGCGTCGCCAAGCTGGTTAAGGCACGGGATTTTGATTCCCGCATGCGCAGGTTCGAATCCTGCCGCCCCAGCCATCATCCAACAGCAATTGCAGGTCACTGAGGAACGCAAGCGTGGACAGGTCCAGCCCGATGATGCTGTTTACCGGCAAGGCGCACCCCGCGCTGGCTGAGGACGTTGCCCACCGCCTGGGCGTGCCGCTGGGCAAGGCCCTGGTCAGCACCTTCAGCGATGGCGAGGTGCAGATCGAAATCGAGGAGAACGTGCGCCGCCAGGAAGTGTTCGTGCTGCAGCCCACCGGCGCACCGAGCGCGAAGAACCTGGTCGAGCTGCTGGCACTGGCCGACGCGCTGAAGCGCGCCTCCGCCGCCAGCGTCACCGCAGTGATCCCGTACTTCGGCTACGCGCGGCAGGACCGCCGCCCGCGCTCGGCACGCGTGCCGATCACCGCGAAGCTGGTGGCCAAGCTGATCAGCACCGCCGGCATCGACCGTGTGCTCACGGTGGACCTGCACGCCGAGCAGATCCAGGGCTTCTTCGACATCCCGGTGGACAACGTCTACGCCTCGCCGGTGCTGCTCGCCGACATCTGGCGCCACTTCAGCATGGACGACATGATCGTGGTGAGCCCGGACGTGGGCGGCGTAGTGCGCGCCCGCGCGCTGGCCAAGCGGCTGGACGACGCGGACCTGGCGATCATCGACAAGCGCCGCCCGAAGGCGAACGTGGCCACGGTGATGAACATCATCGGCGACGTGAACGGCAAGACCTGCGTGATGGTGGACGACATCGTCGATACCGCCGGCACGCTGTGCGCCGCGGCCGCGGCGCTGAAGGAGCGCGGCGCGAAGAAGGTGGTGGCCTACTGCGTGCATCCGGTGCTGTCCGGCGCGGCGATGCGCAACCTGGAGAACTCCCAGCTCGACCAGCTGGTGGTCACCAACACGCTGCCGCTGAGCGACGAGGCGCAGGCCTGCGCGAAGATCCGCCAGCTCTCGGTCGGCGAGCTGCTGGCCGAGACGATCCGCCGCATCGCCTTCGGCGAGTCGGTGAGCTCGCTGTACATCGATTGATTTTCGTCGCGGCGGCTGGTTGGTCGTTGCGGCAACCCAAGGCTTTTCTGGTCGCGGAAAAGTCGAACAGCCGCCGCGAGGCGGTTTATCAACCCAAGGTAGTACCGAAATGGCACAGACTCATGAAATCAAGGCCGAAGGCCGCAAGGACGAGGGGAAGGGTGCGAGCCGCCGCCTGCGTCGTGCGAGCTACGTTCCGGCCGTCGTCTACGGTGCGGGCCAGCCCGCGCAGAGCATCCAGATCGAGCACAACACCATCCTGCTCGCCGCCAAGCACGAGTGGTTCTTCTCCTCCATCCTCGACCTGAACGTCGACGGCAAGGTGCAGAAGGTGCTGGTGCGCGACTGGCAGAAGCACCCGTTCAAGCAGCAGATGATGCACATGGACTTCCTGCGCATCAACGAGAACGAGGCCGTTCGCGTGAACGTGCCGCTGCACTTCCTCAACCAGGAGAAGTCCGACGCCGCCAAGACCTCCGGCGTGGTGATCTCGCACAACCTGACGGAAGTGGAAGTCTCCTGCCTGCCGAAGGACCTGCCCGAGTTCATCGAGCTGGACCTGGCCGGCCTGAAGACCGGCGACATCGTCCACCTGTCGCAGCTGAAGCTGCCGAAGGGCGTCGAGATCGTGGCCCTGCACTTGGGCGCCGACCACGATGTGGCCGTGGTCACCGCGAACACGGTGAAGGAAGAGGTCGAGGAAGCGCCGGCTGCCGAGGACGCTGCTGCCGCCGAGGCCCCCGCGCCTGCCGCTGCCGCCGCGCCGGCCAAGGACGCCAAGAAGTAAGCCGCTGCGGCCCGCGCTCCGACGGGGCGCGGGCCCAGGCGCTTGCTGGCCGTCATGGCGGGTTTGCGACTCATCGTCGGGCTGGGCAATCCCGGCGCCGAATACCTCCGAACCCGGCACAACGCCGGGTTCTGGTTTGTGGACGCCCTCGCGGCGGGGCAGGACGGGCGCTGGGGCTTCGACGGCAAGCTGCACGGCGAAAGCTGCAAGCTGCGCCTCGGCAGCGAGTCGGTGTGGCTGCTCAAGCCCGCCACCTTCATGAACAAGAGCGGCATCGCGGTCGCCTCCGCGCTGCGCTACTACAAGATTTCGCCGGAGGAATGCCTGGTCGCGCACGACGACCTGGACCTTCCCGCCGGCACCGTGCGGATGAAGTTCGATGGCGGCCACGGCGGCCAGAACGGATTGCGCGACATCGTGGCCCACCTGGGCCACGGCAAGTTCCATCGTCTGCGCCTCGGCATCGGCCATCCCGGCCATCGCGACCAGGTCACCCCGTGGGTACTGGGCCGCCCGTCGGCACAGGACGAGGACGCGATCGTGGACGGCATCGCCCGCGCACTGGACGTGCTACCGCTGGCCGTGGACGGCCAGTTCGACAAGGCGATGCAGCGGCTGCACACCCCCAACGGCAAATAGATTTTTTGGCGCCGTTCCCGCGTTCGCGGTGACGGCGTCCGGAACGGTACCTATCTCGGAGCACCCATGGGCATCAAATGCGGCATCGTCGGCCTGCCCAATGTCGGCAAGTCCACCCTGTTCAACGCGCTGACCAAGGCGGGCATCGCCGCAGCGAATTTCCCGTTCTGCACGATCGAGCCGAACGTGGGCGTGGTGCCAGTGCCCGATCCGCGGCTTGCTGCGCTGTCGGCCATCGTCAACCCGCAGAAGGTGGTCCCGACGGTGGTGGAGTTCGTCGACATCGCCGGCCTGGTGGCCGGAGCCTCGAAGGGCGAAGGACTGGGCAACAAGTTCCTCGCGCACATCCGCGAGGTGGATGCGATCGCCCACGTGGTGCGCTGCTTCGAGCACGGCGACATCGTGCACGTGGCCGGCAAGGTCGACCCCATCGCCGACATCGAGACGATCGACACCGAGCTGGCCCTGGCCGACCTGGAATCGGTGGAAAAGGCGCTGAACCGCGCCGAGCGCGCCGCCAAGGCGAACGACAAGGAAGCGCTGGCGAAGAAGCCGGTGCTGCAGAAGCTCGCGGCCACGCTCAACGACGGGCGCTCGGCGCGCAGCGCGAAGCTGGACGACGAGGAAAAGGCGCTGGTGCGCGACCTGTTCCTGCTCACCCTGAAGCCGTTGATGTACATCGCCAACGTGCTGGAGGACGGCTTCGAGAACAATCCGCACCTCGACGCCGTGCGCGCCCGTGCCGCCGAGGAGGGCGCCGAGGTGGTGCCGGTATGCGCCGCCATCGAGGAAGAGCTGGCCCAGCTCGACGACGCCGATCGCGACGAATTCCTCAAAGACCTGGGCCTGGACGAGCCGGGCCTGAACCGCGTGATCCGCGCCGGCTACAAGCTGCTCGACCTGCAGACCTATTTCACCGCAGGCGTGAAGGAAGTGCGCGCCTGGACCATCAAGCGCGGCTACACCGCGCCGCAGGCGGCCGGCGTGATCCACACCGACTTCGAGCGCGGCTTCATCCGCGCCGAAACCGTCTCCTACGACGACTTCATCCAGTACAAGGGCGAACAGGGCGCCGCCGCCGCGGGCCGACTGCGCAAGGAGGGCAAGGACTACGTCGTGAAGGACGGCGACGTGCTGCACTTCCTGTTCAACGTCTGAGCCCGCCGCCCGCATCGCGCGGGCGACACGCGCCGGCGGCAGCCGTTCCGTGCAAGGATGCGCGCCGTTCGGCAAGGCGTGGGGTGGGACATGGCAAGGGCAGTGCTGCGGATCCGGCTGGGGCGTCTCGACGACGCGCGTGCGGTGGCCGTGCTGGTGCGCCGCGTGACGCGGCGCTGGATCGTGCCCGACCAGCCGCCCGGAGCGGGAGTGGCGCTGCTGGCGCGGCAGGGTACGGCAGCCCAGCGCCTGCACATGCAGCAAGGCCATCGCTTCCACCTCGCCTGGTACGGCAACATCCTGGTGGGCGTGGCGACGTTGCGCGACGACAGCCACCTCACCCAACTCTTCGTCGGCACCCGCTATCACGGCCGCGGCATCGCGCGGCGCTTGTGGCTGTGTGCCATGGCCGACGCGGTGCGCCGCGCCGGCACGTGCCGCTTCACGCTCAATGCCTCGCGCTGCGCGGTGCCGGCGTACCTGCGGCTGGGCTTCGTGGCCGTCGGGCCGGAGCGGTTTTCGCCGAACGGCGTGCTCACCACGCCGATGGTGCTGGATTGCGTGCCGGCACGCGGCAAGCGGGCATAATGCCGGCTTCCCAAGCCGCAGCGACCGGAGCCAGGCATGCCAGGCCAGCAGCACGAGGTGACCTTCCGCTTCCTCGCCCAGCCCACCGACGTCAACTTCGGCGGCAAGGTGCACGGCGGCATGGCGATGAAGTGGATCGACCAGGCTGGTTACGCCTGCGCGGTGGCATGGAGCGGGGCGTACTGCGTCACCGCCTCGGTCAGCGGCATCCAGTTCGTGGCGCCGATCCTGATTGGCGACCTGGTCACGGTGCAGGCGAAGCTGATCCACACCGGCACCACCAGCATGCATATGGCGGTGGACGTGCTGGCGAGCGACCTGCGCAAGAACGAGCGGCGCCTGGCGACCAGCTGCGTGATGGTGTTCGTGGCGCTGGACGCCCCCGACGGCAAGCCTACCCCGGTGCCGCGCTGGGAGCCGCGCGACGACGGTGAGCGCCAGTTGCAGGCACATGCGCGGAGGTTGCAGGAGCTGTCGCGCGAAATGGGGCGGCTGGTCGATCTGCGTGCCGACGAAAATCGCCGTAATCCGGGTTGAAATCCGCGCGCGGAAAGCGCCCGCAGGACGCGCGCGAGCGCTCGTAGGTGTTGACAGTCGGAGAGGCGATCCACACAATACGCGTTCTTTGTTGGAGGGATACCCAAGCGGCCAACGGGGGCAGACTGTAAATCTGCTGGCTTACGCCTTCGGTGGTTCGAATCCACCTCCCTCCACCAGTCGATTCGCGCAGGTTGCGATTGGGCTGGTTCGCCGGGTCGATCTTCGATCCGGCAACGGGTTCCGCGCAGGGCGGGAGTAGTTCAATGGTAGAACCTCAGCCTTCCAAGCTGATGGTGCGGGTTCGATTCCCGTCTCCCGCTCCATTGATCTCGCCGAGTTTTTGAAGGGTCCGGCAGGATGCCGGTCTGTTCATCGCCGTCATGGAGGATGGCCGAAAGTCTCCGCTCATGTAGCTCAGTCGGTAGAGCACTTCCTTGGTAAGGAAGAGGTCGCTGGTTCGATTCCAGTCATGAGCACCATCATGGTTGCCCGCCCGTTCCGGGCGTTTTTTCTCTCACTGACTCATCGGGATTCAAGTCATGGCAAAGGGCAAGTTCGAGCGCACCAAGCCCCACGTGAACGTGGGTACGATCGGTCACGTGGACCACGGCAAGACGACGCTGACGGCGGCGCTGACGAAGGTCGGTGCGGAACGGTTCGGCGGCGAATTCAA
>DATEKS010000158.1:0-7599 GCA_035277325.1 Rhodanobacter sp. | reverse complement strand
GTTGTCGAAGCCGAAGTCGGCGTAGACCTGCATCGCCTGCTGGTGGAAGGCGGTGACCTCGGGCTCGATCTGCTCGGGCGTGCAGAAGACATGGCCGTCGTCCTGGGTGAACGCGCGCACGCGCATGATGCCGTGCAGCGCACCGGAAGGCTCGTTGCGGTGGCAGCCGCCGAACTCGCCGTAGCGGATAGGCAGGTCGCGGTAGCTGTGCAGGCCAGCGTTGAAGATCTGCACGTGGCCGGGGCAATTCATCGGCTTGAGCGCGTAGGTGTGCTTCTCCGACTCGGTGAAGAACATGTTCTCGGCGTAGTTGTCCCAGTGGCCGGACTTCTTCCACAGCGAGACGTCGAGCACCTGCGGGCAGCGCACCTCCTGGTAGCCGCTCTTGCGGTACACGCCGCGCATGTACTGCTCCACCTGCTGCCAGATCGCCCAGCCACGCGGGTGCCAGAACACCATGCCCGGGCCCTCCTCCTGCTGGTGGAACAGGTCCAGCGCCTTGCCGATCTTGCGGTGGTCGCGCTTCTCGGCCTCCTCCAGCTGGTGCAGGTAGGCCTTGAGGTCCTTGTCGTTGAGCCAGGCCGTGCCGTAGATGCGCGTGAGCATCGCGTTGTTGCTGTCGCCGCGCCAGTAGGCGCCGGCCACCTTCATCAGCTTGAACGCGCGCAGCTTGCCGGTGTTCGGTACGTGCGGACCGCGGCACAGGTCGGTGAACTCGCCCTGCGAGTACAGCGACAGCTGCTCGTTGGCCGGGATCGACTCGATGATCTCGGCCTTGTATTCCTCGCCCAGACCGCGGAAGAAGCGGATCGCCTCGTCGCGCGACTTCACGCTGCGCGTCACCGGCAGCTGCTCGGCGACGATCTTGTGCATCTCCTCTTCGATCTTCGGCAGGTCCTCGGGCGTGAACGGGCGCTCATAGGCAAAGTCGTAATAGAAGCCGTTGTCGATCACCGGGCCGATCGTGACCTGCGCGCCGGGAAACAGTCGCTGCACCGCCTGTCCCATCAGGTGCGCGGTGGAATGGCGCAGGATCTCCAGCGCCTCCGGGCTTTTCTCGGTGACGATCTCGAGGCTGGCGTCGTGTTCGATGGGGAAGCTGGCATCCACCAGCTTGCCGTCCACCTTGCCGGCCAGGGTGGCCTTGGCCAGACCGGCGCCGATGGAGGCGGCCACGTCCTGCACGGACACGGGGCGGTCGAACGGGCGCTTGCTGCCGTCGGGTAGCGTGATTTCGATCATGGGAAAACGGATGCTCCGAAAACGAAAAAGGGCACCGCAGCGCCCTTTCGACAAGGTAAGGCTCGGTGGAAATTCAACGTGGTCGGTTAGTAGTGGACATGTCGCACACTCGGCCGGCACTTGCGTGCGGGCCACCTTGCCTCTGGAAAATCATGCTGGAGCCGTAGTCTAGCGCCGTCCGCGCCGTCAATCGAGCCATGGCCGCAGCGGCTACAATGCCGCCTTCCCCGCGAAGGAAGAAGCCATGCGCATCCTCGTCACCGGCACCGCCGGCTTCATCGGCGCCGCCCTAGCCGAACGCCTGCTGGCGCGCGGCGACGAAGTGCTGGGCATCGACAACCACAACGATTATTACGACCCACGGCTCAAGGAGGCGCGCCTCGCCCGCTTCGCCAGCCATGCCGGCTATACCCACCGTCGCGCCGACCTGGCCGATGCCGCCGCGATGAATGACGCCTTCGCCAGCTTCAAGCCGCAGCGCGTCGCGAACCTGGCCGCGCAGGCCGGCGTGCGCTACTCGCTGAAGAACCCGCAGGCCTACGTGCAGAGCAACCTGGTCGGCTTCGGCAACATCCTCGAAGCCTGCCGCCATGGCAAGGTCGAGCATCTGGTCTATGCCTCGTCCAGCTCCGTCTACGGCGCCAACCGCAAGCTGCCGTTCGCGGTGGAGGACGCGGTGGACCACCCGGTGAGCCTGTACGCCGCCACCAAGAAAGCCAACGAGCTGATGGCGCACAGTTACAGCCACCTGTACGGCCTGCCCACCACCGGGCTGCGCTTCTTCACCGTGTACGGGCCATGGGGCCGGCCGGACATGTCGCCGATGCTGTTCGCCGACCGCATCAGCCGCGGCGAGGCCATCGACGTGTTCAACTTCGGCAACCACAGCCGCGACTTCACCTACGTCGACGACATCGTGGAAGGCGTGATCCGCACGCTCGACCACACGGCTAAGCTCGACCCGGCCTACGACGCCGAGGCCCCGAACGCCGGCACCTCGAACGTGCCCTGGCGCGTCTACAACATCGGCAACGACCAGCCCGTGCAGTTGCTGCGCTTCATCGAACTGATGGAACGGCACCTGGGTCGCACGGTGGAAAAGAACCTGCTGCCGATGCAACCGGGCGACGTAGCCGACACCTGGGCCGACGTGTCGGCCCTGCGGCGCGACGTGGGCTATGCGCCAAACACCACCATCGAGGACGGCGTGGCGCGCTTCGTGGCGTGGTATCGCGACTATTTCAAGCGATGACGCTCAGAACGGTTTGGCCAGCACCAGGAAAATCACGCCCAGCAGCAGCAGCACCGGCAACTCGTTGAGCCACCGCAAGGCCTTCGACGACGGCAGCACACCGCCCTGCTCGCAGCGCTTGATCATCCGCCCCGCCCACACGAAATAGGCCAGCAATAGCGCCACCAGGGTCAGCTTGGCGTCGATCCAGTGCATGCCCGCCGTCACGTCCGGCAGCTTCGACGGAAACAGCCGCCAGCCCTGCCACAGCGTGAGGCCGAACAGGAAGGCCATGCCGAACATGTTGTGGCCGAACTTGTACAGCCGCCGCCCCATCAGCAGCAGCCGCACCTTCACCGCCGGCTCGTCACCGGCCTCGGCGAGGTTGACCAGGATGCGTGGCAGGTAGAACACCGTGGCCATCCAGGCGATCACGAACAGCACGTGGAAGCTCTTGACCCACAGATAGACCATCGCGACGCTCCAGCCGGAAAAAGAAACGGCGCGAACCGAAGTTCGCGCCGTCGCATGGTATCTGGTGGGCGGTACAAGGATCGAACTTGTGACCCCTACCATGTCAAGGTAGTGCTCTACCGCTGAGCTAACCGCCCGATTCGCACAGCCGCAGGCCGCGCGAGCCGCGCAGTATAGGCGACTTGCCGCGACGCCACAACTGCGCGTTGCCGGGGCGTCTCAGCGCAGGGCCTGCTCGCGCAACTGGTGGATCTGGTCGCGCAGCTTCGCCGCGTCCTCGAACTCCAGGTTCTGGGCGTGCTTGTACATCTGCGCCTCCAGCTTCTTGATGGCGGCGGCGGCCTTGGCCGGGTCCATCGCCTCGTAGCTGGCCGCCGTCTCGGCCACGGTGCGCTGCTGACGGCCCTTGCCGCGCCCCCGTGCCGGCGCTTCGCTGCGTGCACCTTCCATGATGTCGGCGATGCGCCGCTGCACCGTCTTCGGGGTGATGCCGTGCGCCTCGTTGTAGGCCAGCTGCTTCTCGCGGCGGCGGCCGGTCTCGTCCATCGCCGCCTGCATCGAGCGGGTCACCTCGTCGGCGTAGAGGATGGCCTTGCCGCGCACATTGCGGGCGGCGCGGCCGATGGTCTGGATCAGCGAGCCGGTGGAGCGCAAGAAGCCCTCCTTGTCGGCATCGAGCACGGCCACCAGCGACACCTCGGGCATGTCCAGGCCCTCGCGCAGCAGGTTGATGCCCACCAGCACGTCGAACTCGCCCAGGCGCAGGTCGCGGATGATTTCGCTGCGCTCCACCGTCTCGATGTCCGAGTGCAGGTAGCGCACCTTCACGCCGTGCTCGGACAGGTATTCGGTGAGGTTCTCGGCCATGCGCTTGGTCAGCGTGGTGACCAGCACGCGGTCACCCATGGCAATGCGCTTGTTGGCTTCGCCCAGCAGGTCGTCCACCTGGGTGCGCACCGGGCGCACTTCCACTTCCGGATCGACCAGGCCAGTGGGGCGCACCACCAGCTCGGTGATGGCGTCGCCGGACTTCTCCAGCTCGTACTCGCGCGGCGTGGCGGAGACGTAGATCGCGCGCGGCACGCGCGCCTCCCACTCCTCGAAGCGCAGCGGGCGGTTGTCCAGCGCGGACGGCAGGCGGAAGCCGAATTCCACCAGGGTCTCCTTGCGCGAACGGTCGCCTTTGTACATCGCGCCGATCTGCGGCACGGTGACGTGCGATTCGTCCACCACCAGCAGGCCGTCGGCCGGCAGATAGTCGAACAGCGTGGGCGGCGGCTCGCCTGGCGCGCGCCGGGAAAGGTGGCGCGAGTAGTTCTCGATGCCCTGGCAGTAGCCCACCTCGGCCATCATCTCGACGTCGTAGCGGGTGCGCTGGTCCAGCCGCTGCGCCTCAACCAGCTTGTTGTCGCGGTACAGCACCTCCAGCCGCTCCTTCAGCTCGTCCTTGATGGTGTCGATCGCGTTAAGCACGCTCTCGCGCGTGGAGGCGTAATGCGTGCGGGGGTAGACCGTATAGCGCGGCACCTTGCGGATGGTCTCGCCGGTGAGCGGATCGAACAGCGCCAGCCCCTCCACCTCGCCGTCGAACAGCTCAATGCGCAGCGCCTCGGTTTCCGACTCGGCGGGAAACACGTCGATGATCTCACCGCGCACGCGGTAGGTGCCGCGGCGCAACTCCATCTCGTTGCGGGTGTACTGCAGCTCGGTGAGCTGGCGGATCAGCTGGCGCTGGTCGATACGCTCGCCCTTGGCCAGGATCAGCCGCAGCGACAGGTAGTCCTCGGGGTTACCCAGGCCGTAGATCGCCGACACCGTGGCCACGATGATCGCGTCGCGCCGCGACAGCAGCGCCTTGGTCGCCGCCAGCCGCATCTGCTCGATGTGGTCGTTGATCGAGGCGTCCTTCTCGATGTAGGTGTCCGAGGCCGCCACGTAGGCCTCGGGCTGGTAGTAGTCGTAGTAGCTGACGAAGTACTCCACCGCGTTGTGCGGGAAGAACTCGCGGAACTCGCCGTACAGCTGCGCCGCCAGCGTCTTGTTCGGCGCCATCACGATGGTGGGCCGCTGCACCTGCTGGATCACGTTGGCGATGGTGTAGGTCTTGCCCGAGCCGGTGACGCCGAGCAGGGTCTGCGCGGCCAGGCCGGCCTCGAAGCCCTCGCTGAGGCGGCGGATCGCCTCGGGCTGGTCGCCGGAGGGCTGGTAGGGCGCGACGAGTTCGAATCGATCAGTCATGGCGGACGATATGCGGGCGGATACCGGCATATTAAATCGCCGCTGCTGACAGTCCCTGTCAGCAGAGCCCGACGCCGCGGCCCTCCGCCGGCCGGCTGGCCGTGCGACCACGCCTTCCTAGCATGGCCCTTCCGCCCATGCAGGAACGCGCCATGGCGATGCGACAGACTTGCGCCCCAGCCGGCAGGCAGCGCGGCGTCACCCTGATCGAGCAGGTGATGGTGGTTGCCATCCTCGGCGTCATGGCGGCAATCGCCATGCCCTCGCTGGCATCGCTGCTCCAGCGCAACCAGGTGCAGGTCGCGCAGACGGAATTCATCGCCGCCCTGCAACATGCGCGTGGCAGCGCGGTGCTCAGCGGCAAGCCCACCCTGTTCTGCCCCAGCCGCGACGGCGCGCACTGCAGCGGCGAGACGCACTGGGAATCCGGCTGGCTGATCGGCCACGACCGGACCCGCCAAGGCCAGCCCGACGCAGCGCCGCTGCGCGTCCGGGACGGCTACGACGGCATCACCGTCCTCGGCGACAGCGGTCGCCAGCTGACGCGTTTCCAGAGCGACGGCACCGCCAGCGGCACGACCAATACCCTGCGTTTCTGCCGCCGCGGCCAAGCCGAGGGGGCGCTGGTGGTGGTGATATCCAACTCCGGCCGCGTCCGCGGCGCGAAAGCCAGCGCGGAACAGGCCGCCAGTTGCGCTGCGGCGCAATGATTGCGACGTCACGCAAGCGTGAACGCGAAAAGGCCGGCATCGCTGCCGGCCTTTTCATATGTCTGGCGCCCGAAGTTGGACTCGAACCAACGACCCCCTGATTAACAGTCAAGTGCTCTAACCAGCTGAGCTATTCGGGCGGGAGCTGCGTAGTTTGTAGATTGGGCGCCGGACTGTCAAGCCGCCGGATCGCATCCGGTGGCGCCTTTCAGTTGGTGATCACGCGGTAGCACGGCACGTAGGCCGCCCCACCGGGCAGCTTCATGCGGTGCTGCTCCACGAAGGCCTGCAGCAGCTTGTCCAGCGCCTGCATGATGTCGCGGTCGCCGTCGATGTCGAACGGGCCGTTCTGCTCGATCGCCTGCACGCCCTCCTCCTTCACGTTGCCGGCCACGATGCCGGAGAACGCGCGGCGCAGGTCCGCCGCCAGTTCGTGCAATGGTCGGCCGTGGTGCAGCTGCAGGCCGCGCATCGCCGCGTGGGTGGGGCGGAACGGGATCTGGAATTCCAGCGGGATGCGCAACGCCCAGTTGAAGAAGAACGCGTCCTTGGTGTCCAGGCGGTTGTTGCGCACCTTGTCGATGCCTCTGGCCATCGCCTTCGCCACCGCAGCGGGATCGTCCACGATGATCTGATAGTGCGCGGCTACCGCGTCGCCCAGGGCGAGGCGGAGGAACCTGTCGATCTGTTCGAAATACGCGGCCGACTGCCTCGGCCCGGTGAGGATCAACGGGAACGGGATGCCGGCGTTGTCCGGATGCAGCAGGATGCCGAGCAAGTAGAGGATCTCCTCAGCCGTGCCCACGCCGCCAGGGAACACGATGATGCCGTGGCCGATGCGCACGAACGCTTCGAGGCGCTTCTCGATGTCCGGCATGATCACGAGGTGGTTGACGATCGGGTTCGGCGACTCGGCCGCGATGATGCCCGGCTCGGTGATGCCGATGTAGCGGTTGTTGCGGCGCCGCTGCTTGGCGTGCGCGATCGTCGCGCCCTTCATCGGCCCCTTCATCGCGCCCGGGCCGCAGCCGGTGCAGATGTCCAGCCCGCGCAGGCCGAGCTGGTAGCCGACCGCCTTGGTGTAGTCGTACTCCTCGCGGGAGATCGAGTGGCCGCCCCAGCACACCACCAGGTTCGGGTCGATGTGCGGCTTGAGGATGCGCGCGTTGCGCAGGATCTCGAACACCGCCTGGGTCAGCGCATCGGAAGGTTCCAGGTCGCTGCCGATCTGCTCCAACTGGGTGGACACGTAGACGATGTCGCGCACCACCGCCACCAGCAGCTCGTTGATGCCGCGGATGATCTGGCCGTCCACGAAGGCCTGCGCCGGCGCCTTGGTCAGCTCGATCTTGATGCCGCGGTCCTGCTGCAGCACCTGGATGTCGAAGTCGGGATACTGTTCGAGGATCGCCCGCGGGTCGTCGCTGATCGTGCCCGATGTCAGCACCGCCAGCGCGCAGCGGCGCAGCAGGCCGTGCAGACCCGAGTCGCTGGCTCCGCGCAGGCGCGCCACCTCGTGGCGGGAAAGGATGTCCAGGCCGCCGGCGGGCGAGATGCGCGCGCTCACGGTGGCGTTGCTGCCGGCGACGCCGGCACCTGCATCATTCATCTACATCTCCATGCCACTGTCCCGCAGGCACACGCCCGCGCGGATGCGGCGACCCCGAAGCTTCCCGCCTGCACCGAAGCCGCGTCAAGACAAAA
>DATEKS010000157.1:0-8842 GCA_035277325.1 Rhodanobacter sp. | reverse complement strand
GGGCACTGTCGCCGCCGTTGGCGGGGATCGTCATCACCCGCACGTGGCCCTGCGGCGTGAGCACCTTGATGCGGTACTCGGTGCGGCGATCCCGGCGCACCGAGTCGGCCGACAGTACCTGGCCATTGGTTTCCTGCTGTGCCCGGCTCACGGCCTCGCCGAGGCTGAGGTCCTTCGGCCTGGCCTGCGCCGCCGCCGGGTTCGCGCCCAGCGCCAGCAGCAGCGCCAGCGGCGCGAGCAGCGGGAGGATTCGATTGGCCTTCATCGGCATGCTTCGACCACGATCTGTCTCTGGCCGTTCAGTTTGGGCGAGCAGGGCTGAATAGTGACCGGACGGGCGGTCGCTGTCACGCGGCGGCGGCCAGCGGCGCCAGCGCCCGCTCGATCAGCTCCCAGCCCGCGCCGGGCAGGTGCGCACCCTCGCTGAGCACCCGGCGGAAGCCGCGCGCGCCTGGCTCGCCCTGGTACAGGCCCAGCAGGTGGCGGGTGATGTGCTTGAGCGCGGTGCCGCGCCTGAGCTCGGCCTCGACATAGGAACGCAGGCGCCGCAGCACGTCTTCGCGGCCGGGCAACGGCGTGCCGTACAGCGCGTGTTCGAGCCGGGCGAGCAGGTACGGGTCGTGGTAGGCGGCGCGGCCCAGCATCACGCCGTCCAGTTCGGCCAGCTGCGCCTCGACCTGTTCCACCGTGGTGATGCCGCCGTTGATCGCCACCACCAGCTGCGGGAACTCGCGCTTGAGCCGGTGCACGCGCGGGTAGTCCAGCGGCGGGATCTCGCGGTTCTCCTTTGGCGACAGGCCCTTGAGCCAGGCCTTGCGCGCATGCACCACCAGCACCCCGACGCCGGCTTCCAGCATGGTCTCGGTGAAGTGCTGCAGGTCGGCGTAGTCGTCCTGCTCGTCCACGCCGATGCGGCACTTCACCGTCACCGGCACGCTCACGGCGTCGCGCATCGCCTTCACGCAGTCGGCCACCAGCGCCGGCTCGTACATCAGGCAGGCACCGAAGCGGCCCGACTGCACGCGGTCGGAAGGGCAGCCCACGTTGAGGTTGACCTCGTCGTAGCCGGCCGCCGCGCCCAGCCGGGCCGCCTCGGCCAGCTCGGCCGGCTCGCTGCCGCCCAGCTGCAGCGCCACGGGGTGTTCCTCGTGGCTGTGTTCGAGCAGGCGCAACTGCTTGCCGCGCACCAGCGCGGCGCTGGTCACCATCTCGGTGTACAGCCGCGCATGCGGGGAGAGCAGGCGATGGAAATAGCGGCAATGCCGGTCGGTCCAGTCCATCATCGGGGCGACGGACAGGCGCCAGGACTCGGCGGGGGCAAGGGAGGCAACGGCGTTCATCAGGCGGCCATTGTCCCGGATCGCAGCGCTTCTGTGGAATTTCAGCCCGGGACGGGCTCCTCGCGTCGGTCCAGGCGTGCCGAGGCGATGCGCGCAGCCAGCGCCAGTGTCGCCACCAGCACCACCATCCACACCAGATGCAGGAACCAGCATGCGATGGCTGCCCATACCAGGGCGATGAACAGGTCGTGCATCAGCCAGCCCCAGGCCTTCGGCTTCGGCATGTCCGGCACCAGCCGGCCGATGAAGGCCGCATAGCCCCAGCCTGCCGCGAGGCAAAGGTTGATCACCAGCAGCGAAAACGCGTAGACCACGAAGCCGCTGGTCGAATCCACGCCGCCCTCGCCGGTGACCATGGTGCGGATCACCACCGGCATCAGCGCGATCATGCTCAGCAGTACCAGGGTGATCAGGGTCAGCGTGTTGTCGGTGCGCCGCAGCTGCGCCAGCGCGCGGCGGTGCTGCAGCCACACCACGCCGAGAATGAAGAAGGTGAGGAAATAGGCCAGCAGCGGCAGGCCCCAGACCTGCAGCAGGGTCTGGCCCGGTTTCGCCTCCGGCCGCAGTTCCACCGCGGACAGGGTCAGGGCGATGGCGAACACGCCGTCGGACAGCATCACCAGGCGGTCGAAATGGCGCTGGTGGACGTGATGTTCGCGCACAACCGGCGCGGTGTTCGGTTCCATGTTCGCTTCCCTGGTTCGGACTGCCTGCATGATGCCGGAGAACGCGGCGGGCAGCGATGGCCCGGATCGCGTAAAATGGCGTCACTGCCGCGACCCCGCGCGGCCACTCGCCAGGTTCACCGGCCCACGCCCTCCCACGCGAGTCATGCGGCCGCCATGCGCGGCGGCGCGCCTTCCCCCGGCCTGAAATCGAGACGACGAATCATGGTAGCCATGGCGACCGAGCACGTGATCGACGTGCAGCACTGGAACGACAGCCTGTTTTCCTTCCGCACCACGCGCGATCCTTCCTTCCGCTTCGACAGCGGCCAGTTCGTGATGATCGGCATGGAGCTGGACGGCCGTCCGCTGATGCGCGCCTACTCCATCGCCAGTGCGAGCTGGGAGGAGCACCTGGAATTCTTCTCGATCAAGGTGCCGAACGGCCCGCTCACCTCGCGCCTGCAGCATCTCCAGCCCGGCGATCCGCTGATGGTGACGCGCAAGCCCACCGGCACCCTGGTGCTCACCGACCTGAAGCCCGGCAAGCATCTCTACCTGCTCGGCACCGGCACCGGGCTGGCGCCGTTCATGAGCATCATCCGCGACCCCGACACCTACGAGCGCTACGAGAAGATCGTGCTGGCCCACGGCGTGCGCCACATCGACGACCTCGCCTACGCGCATTACCTCGAGCACGAATTGCCGCAGCACGAATACCTCGGCGAGCTGGTGCGCGAGAAGCTGATCTACTACCCCACGGTGACGCGCGAGCCGTTCCGCAACCGCGGCCGCATCACTGACGCGATCGCCGACGGCATGATGAGCGTCGCCACCGGCCTGCCGCCGCTCGATCCGGCGACCGACCGCGTGATGCTGTGCGGCAGCCCGGCGATGCTGGACGATCTCTGCGCCCTGCTCGACGGCCGCGGCTTCCAGGCCTCGCCGCGCACCCGCGAACCGGGCGACTACGTGATCGAGCGGGCGTTCGTGGAGAAATAGCGGGCGGCCCGCGGCAGGGGACAGTGACGCGTCGTCGCAGAAATTCGCGGGCGCCGGGCGACATGCGTATCATGCATACCTACGCTACACGCCGAATCCGACGGTGCGAGACGCCATGCCACCCAGCCATCCGACAGGACGTTTGCACCTGGTGCCCCGGCTGATCGCCGATGACGGCGATGCCACCCGGTTCTGCTCCAGTTGCGCCTTCGCCGAGGCCTGTATCGCGGTCGGCTACGGCAAGCCGGAGCTGCTCGAGCTGCACTGCCTGGTCGAGCACGTGGGCACCTTCCATGCAGGCGAGCACGTGTTCCGCACCGGCGATCCGTTCCGCGCGATCTATGCGGTGCGTGCCGGCTCGGTGAAGACGCGCATGTTCGACCGCGACGGCAACGAGCAGGTGCTGGGCTTCTACCTGCCCGGCGAGGTGGTGGGGCTCAACGCGATCTATCCCGAGCACTTCCCCTGCGACGCGGTGGCGCTGGAAGACACCCAGTTCTGTCGCTTCTCCTTCCCTGCGATGAGCGCGCTGGCGGCGCGCCAGCCGGCGGTGCAGCAGCACCTGTTCCGGCTGATCAGCAAGGAGCTGGGCGCGGTGTCGCTGCTGGCCGGCGACCACAGCGCGGACGAGCGCATGGCGGCGTTCCTGGTCGATCTGTCCACGCGCTACGCGGCGCGCGGCCTGCCGGCGGCGCGCTTCCACCTCAGCATGTCGCGCGGCGACATCGCGAACTACCTGCGGCTGGCCGCGGAGACGGTGAGCCGGGTGCTGGGGCGGTTCCGCAGCCAGGGGCTGATCGCGCTGGAAGGCCGCGAGCTGGTGCTGCTCGACATGGACGCCTTGCGCGAACTGGGTGCCAGCCTGCTGCCGGAGTAACGCGGCTGATTCCCTGTGTTTCGGCTGAAAACGGCATGCCTCAATCGCGCACGCGCCCGTTGCCCTCGTTGTCCCAGTAGCCGAACACGCGGCGCGCGACCAGTTTGTAAAGGCGCTTGAACGTGGCGCGCCACAGCCGCGAATGCGCGGCCGGCGCGGCGAGCATCGCGCGCTGGCGTGCGCTCAACGCCTCGGGGCAGTAAGTGCGCTTGTGTTTGAGCAGGTGACGCAAGTCCTCGCGCGCGAGCAGGCGGAACAGCGCGCCGCGTCGGCCGCGCGTCCAGGCGATCTGGAAATCCACCAGCGCGGGCGTGCCGTCCGCGCGCACCAGCCAGTTCGGCTCCTTCGCGAGGTCGTTGTGCACGATGCCGCGCTGATGTAGCCGCGCAAGCAGGCGCAGCGCATCGCGGTAATAGGCGCGGTCGCGCGGCTGCGCCTGCTGCATCGGCGCGCCGTCGATGTAGCCACGCAGCAATTCACTGCCGCTCCAGCCGAGCAATGCAGGCACACCATCGACACCGGCAAGCGCCTTCAAGGCACGCGCCTCGCGCGCGGCGGCACGGCGCGCGAATGCACGCGCCCACCAGCGCGCGGCGCAGAGGTCGCGGCGGATCACGCGCGTGCCGTCGCGTTCGACGATCTCGATGCGGCCAAGCTCGTCGGCCTTTAGCAGAGTGGAGTCGACGCTGTGCATGAAGTATTCCGCTCTACGCGAACGCGCGGGCCTGCCCGTCTGTCGCCACGGCGCATTGTCCCCGATCTACGGCGCATCTGCCGCCTGGCATGGTGATTTGAAGCGCGCGGCTGATCCAGGTCAGAGCCGTGGCACGCAGGCTGCGCCAAGATGGGAACAGGCACGACACCGGGTTCCCATGCACACATCGACTTCTCCCGCCAATGATCCCGGCATGCTGCTGGCGGCCGCGCCGCACCGGCCGCTGTTCCTCGCGGGCGCCATCGCAGTGTTACTTACCATGACCTGGTGGACGCTGGAGCTGGCCTCGCTGCGCTTCGGCTGGGCACGCTGGCCGCAGCCGACCATCCCGCCGGTGTTCGGCCACGCCATGCTGATCCAGTACGGCCTGTTCCCGCTCTTCATGTTCGGCTTCCTGATGACCACGTTCCCGCGCTGGATGAACGGGCCGGAGGTGCCGCCGCGCCGCTTCATGCCGGTGGCCGGCGGAGTGCTGGGCGGCTACATCCTGGGCAACATCGGCCTCCTGGGTCTGACAGCCGTACTCAATCTGGGCCTGCTGGTGATGCTGGCGGCGTACCTGCTTGGCGTGGGCACCCTGGCCGGCGTGCTGCGCGCGGCGGCGGATCGCAACAGGCACGGCTGGTCGTGCCTGGCGGCGTTCGGCATGGGCACGCTGGGGCTGGTGCTGTTCCTCGCCTGGCTGCTGATCCCGGGCGCCTCGCCCGATCTCGCCTGGCTGGCGGTGAAGCTGGGCACCTTCGGCTTCCTGTTGCCGGTGTACTTCACCGTGTGCCACCGCATGCTGCCGTTCTTCAGCAAGAACATGGTGGCCGGCTACACGATGTGGCGTCCGGACTGGAGCTTGCCGGTGGTGTGGGCACTGCTGCTGGTGCACGTGTTCCTGGACTGGCGCGGACTGGCGCAGTGGCTGTGGCTGTGCGACCTGCCGCTGGCCGTGGTGTTCGCCGCGCACTGGCTGATGTGGAAGCCGTGGCGCTGCCTGCGGCCGGGCCTGCTGGGCGTGCTGCACATCGCGTTCACCTGGCTGCCGGTGGCCTTCGTGCTGTTTTCGGTGCAGGACCTCGCGCTCGCCATCGGCGGCGAACACGTGCTGGGGCTGGCGCCGCTGCACGCGCTGGCGATCGGCTTCTTCGGTTCGATGCTGGTGGCGATGGTGACCCGCGTCACCCACGGCCATTCGGGCCGGCCGCTGCAGATGCATCCGGTGCCGTGGCTGTGCTTCGTGCTGCTGCAGCTGGTGGCGTGCGTGCGCATCCGTGCCGAGCTGGGCGGCGACCGCTACCTGTGGCTGGTGATCGCCGGCGCGGGCTGGCTGCTGGCCTTCCTGCCGTGGGTGCTGCGTTCGGCGTGGATCTACCTCACGCCGCGCACGGACGGCAGGCCGGGCTGAGGAGAACGCCGTGCAGGATCTGATCGCGCCGTACTACCCGTGGATCGTGCTGGTGCACCTGGCCTGCGCGATCGTGTTCGTGGGCGCGGCGGCATTCGAGGTGTTCGCGCTGGAGGCGCTGCACCAGCGCTTCGATGTCGCCACCATGCAACAGATCGAGGCTACGGTGATGGTGCGGGTACGGCGCTACATGCCGTTCGTGGTGCTGCTGTTGTTCGTCAGCGGCGGCCTGCTGTTCGACCTGCGCTGCAACGGCATCCGCTGCATCGGCGGCACGCGCTTCGGCTGGTTCCTGCTGGCCAAGGTGGTGCTGGCGTTCGGCGTGCTGGGGGTGTTCGTCAACGCGGTGTGGGCCGGCGCGCGCGGGCGCATGAGCGCCTGCCACTTCCGCCATACGCATCGCATCGTGCTGGCGATGATGGCGGCCATCGTTTTTCTGGCCAAGACCATGTTCTACTTGTAGGCCCTGTCTTTCCCCATCGCGAGGTGCGCCATGTCCACAGTCCATTTCAAGGGTCAGCCGGTACGCGTCGACGGCAGCTTCCCGGCGCCCGGCAGCCAGGCGCCGTCGTTCCGCCTGATCGGCGGCGACCTGTCCGAGGTCACGCTGGCCAACCATGCCGGCAAGCGCAAGGTGCTGAACATCTTCCCCAGCGTGGACACCGGCGTGTGCGCCGCCTCGGTGCGCCGCTTCAACGAGCTGGCGTCGAAGCCCGACAACACCGTGGTGCTGTGCATCTCGGCCGACCTGCCGTTCGCGCAGGGCCGTTTCTGCGGCGCCGAAGGCATCCAGAACGTGCAGATGCTGTCGCTGATGCGCGGGCGCGAGTTCCTGCGCGACTACGGCGTGGCGATCGCCGACGGCCCGTTGGCCGGCCTGGCCGCCCGTGCGGTGGTGGTGCTGGATACGCACGACAAGGTGATTCACGCCGAACTGGTGGACGAGATCACCCACGAGCCGAACTACGACGCGGCTCTGCAGGCGCTGGGCTGAGAGTTCGCTGCGCAATCAGCTGTGAATGAAAGAAGCCCGCCGGGCAATCGGCGGGCTTCGTCGTGCCGGGCGCTGCAAAAGGCGCGGCTCAAGAACGCATGCCCACTACCGGAATGCCCAGCGGCCGCGCGTCCAGGCGATCGGGAAGGCCCATGCCCATGCGCAGGCTGCGGCCGATGCGTTCGGCGAAGTCGAGCATCTGCACGGCGTCGTCGGCATCCAGTACTTCCAGCGTGGTTTCGCGCCACAGCTCCAGCCAGCGCACGAAGTGCTCGGTGCGGATCGCCGGCTGGCCCCGGTGCACCGCCATCGGGTTGCCGCGGTAGCTGGCCGCGCGCAGCGCCACCGAGCACCAGAACGTGGTGAGCAGGCGCTTGTGCTCGGGCCAGTCGTGCACGGCGGCGTTGAAGATCGGGCCGATGGCGGGGTCGGCGCGCACCTTGTCGTAGAAGCGGTCGACCAGGGTGGCGATGCGGGTTTCGTCGAGCGTACTCATGGCTTGCTTGTCGTGTCTTCGGCCGGGGCCGGTGTTGCGTCGGCTGCGGGATCGTCCAGCAGGGGCAGGATCCCGGGTGTGTCGAGGTCGTCGAACTGCTGGTGGTTCACCGCCCAGAAGAACAGCGCCACGCCCGCGATCACCACCAGCGCGGTGACGGGGATCAGCACCAGCAGGATGTTCATGCGCGCAGCTCCTGTCGCGGTTCGCCGCCGTCGCGGCCGGCGCGCAAGGCATTCAGCACCACCGCCAGCGAGCTGAGCGACATGCCGATGCCGGCCAGCCACGGCGGCACGAAACCGAACGCGGCGAACGGCACCGCACACAGATTGTAGACCAGCGACCAGCGCCGGCCCTGCGCCACGATGCGCTGCACCTCGCCCGCGATGGCGCGGGCGCGGGCGAGGCCGTCGAGGCGGTCGTCCATCAGCAGCAGGTCGGCCTGCGCCTGGGCCAGGCCGGTGCCGCCGGCCAGCGCGGCGGAAACGTCGGCGCCGGCGAGGATGGGCGCGTCGTTGCTGCCATCGCCCACCGCGAGCACGATGTGGCCCTGGGCGCGCAGCTCGTGCAGCCGGGCCAGCTTGTCGTCCGGGCTCTGGCGCGCGCGCCAGTCGGTGATGCCGAGCGTGCTTGCCAGCGCGGCCACGCGCTCGGGCGCGTCGCCGCTGGCGATGCAGGGCGTGATGCCGTCGGTGCGCAGCGCATCCAGCGTGGCTTGCGCGTCGTGGCGCGGACGCTCGGCGAGGCGGAAGGCGGCGATGGCGCCATCCGTGTCGGCCAGCAGCAGGGCGTCGCGCTGGCGTTCGGGGGCCAGCGCATGGCCCAGCGCGAAGTCAGCGCGGCCCAGGCGCAGTTCGCGTCCGGCCAGCGTGCCGTGCAGGCCGGCGCCGGCCACGGCTTCGACCTGCACGGCCTGCTGCACGGGGCCAAGCGGGTGGGCGGCATCGGCGAGCGCGCGGGCCAGCGGATGCGAGCTTTCGCGGGCGAGCGCGGCGGCCAGCGCGAGCACTTCCTCGCGGGAGTCGCCACGCAGCGGTTCGACCGCAGCGAAGTCCAGCCGCGGTACACCCAGTGTGCCGGTCTTGTCGAACAGCGCGGTGTCGACGCGCGCGAGCCGGGTCAGCGCGGCGCTGTCGGTGACCAGCACGCCGCGGCGCGCCAGCGCGGTCAGCGCGCGGGTGAACGCGGCCGGCGCGGTGAGCGCAAAGGCGCAAGGGCAGGCTACCACCAGCACCGCGAGCGCAGCGTCGAAGGCGCACGCGGGATCGACCAGCAGCCAGCCCAGCGCGGTGAGCGCGGTGAGCAGCAGCACGCGCGCCACGAAGCGGGCGATGTCGCGGTCGCTGGCCGTGGCGAAGCT
>DATEKS010000156.1:0-17989 GCA_035277325.1 Rhodanobacter sp. | reverse complement strand
GGAGCCGGTGCCGCGCAGGTGCACCGGGTAGATCTCCGCGGAATAGGGCAGCATGGTGGCGATCACCCCGCCGCTGCTCACCAACAGCGCCACCGTGGCGGCGACGGTGAGCGCCCCGCCGCGCGCATCGGTGAGCGCGATCGCGCAGAACCCAAGCAACGACAATGCAGTCAGCGCGATGAGCAGCACCAGGCTGCGGAAGCTGCTCCAGCGCTGGTACAGCCACACCACCGCGGCCGTGCCGGGCACCGCGAGCAGCGCCGAACGCGCCAGTAGCGCGCTGGCGTCGCGGGCATCCACGCCCAGCCTGGCGAGGTTGGCCGGCAGCCACAGCAGGAAGCCGAAATTCACCAGTCCCCACGCCAGCCCGCAGGTCGCCAGTCCCGCGGTGATGCGCGCTTGGCGGCCGCGCAGCAGCTGGCGCAGGTCGGCTGCCGGATGCAGGCTCTCCAGGATCGGCGGATCGGCGTCGGTGCCCACCGGGTCGGCGACCACGCCGCGTGTGCCGGTGAAGCGGGCCAGCACCGCGCGCGCCTGCGTGTGCAGGCCGGCACTGGAGAGGAAGCGCGGCGATTCGGGGATGTAGCGGTTGAGGAACACGATCAGCGCCCCGGTGGGCAGGTTCAGCAGCCACAGCGAGCGCCAGCTGAAGCCCGGTTCCAGCAGGGTCGCGGCGCCGGAGGCGGCGAGATACCCGGCCGACGTGCCCACCCCGCCCAGCGCCACCAGCAGCCAGCCGCGGTGCGCGGCGGGAATCGTCTCGGCCATCAGGGTGAACGCGATCGGCAGCATGCCGCCGGCCGCCGCGCCCATCAGGAAGCACATCACCAGGTTCCAGCCGAACGCCGGCATCGTGCCGCAGATCGCGGTGCCCATGAACAGGATCGCCGACAGCAGGATCGCGGCGCGGCGGCCGAACAGGTCGGCCAGTCGTCCCCATACCAGCGAACCGAGCGCGGTGCCGCTGAGCGCGGACAGCGCCAGCCAGCCTGCGGTCGTCATGCCGATGCCGTATTCCGCCGTCATGCCCGGCATCACGAAGGCCAGCGAGGCGGGTTTCATCACGTCGATCGCCAGCGCCACTGCCAGTGCCGTCACCAGCGTCCAGTGCTCGCGCTGCAACGGCACGCCGTCGGCGATGTGGAAGTGGCGATGGATGTCATGGCCGTGCAGGCTCTGCCGCAGCTGCGCCATGTGCGGCATCAGGCCGTAGCCGGCCAGCAGCACGCCGCAGGGAATCAGTACCATGCCCAGCGCCATCGGCGTGTCCATCGCCATGCCGGCGAGGCGGTAATGCATCGGTGCCGCCATCAGGTACATCGGCATGTGCAGCAGCACGCCGGCCGCCACCGCGACGCAGCCCAGCCAGAACGCGAGCGGATGATGGAAACGCAATTCCGGGGACATGGCGGCGTTCGGCAGATGACAGCCGCCAGCTTAGCAGCGGCTCCGGCTTACGGAGCCGCGGACTCCCCGTTTGTTGCGAGACCCGGACTCAGTCCTCGTCGTCGCTGTCGCGCAAGACCCGACGCAGCAGCAGGAAGGCACCGACGGTGCCGGCCACGATCGCGGCGGTGGCGACCGGATGGCGGTTCACCTGGCGCTTCAGCCGCCGGTAGCGATAGTTCGTCTCGTCGACGAGGTCCTCGGCTGCGCGCGAGAGACGGCGCCGGTAACCGTTGCCATCAAGACGAGCCACTGCGCGCCGCCCGCGGGCGATCCAGCCGTGGGCGGCATCACTGGCGTCGCCGGCATAGCGGCGTGCGCGTTCGCCGAGTTCATCCATGCCCTGTTCGATGTCGCGGCGGGTGCTCATGGCGTACTCCTGTGGGAACGACGCCACGCTGCCAGCGCCTGCGTGAGAGATGCGTAAAGGCTGCGTGCCCGCGTTCAGGACGAAGTCTTCCACCGACGGAATTCGTCACGCACCGGCGCGCTGCCCAGGCGCCGGATGATCCAGCCGAACAGCACGCAGAAGCCCACTGCCATCAGCGAGGAGAACACTTGCATGGCGCGCATGAAGCCATGCATGACCCTGTCCATGTCGGCCGGCGCGCCGGACGCCTGCATGAAGCCGGACATCGAACCCATGAACCACCACTGCCACACCAGCCCCAGCAGCTGGTACGCGATGGCGAAGCCTATCAGGCCGATGAACAGGCGCCGCGCCCACTCGTGCCGTCGCAGCAGGCCGATGCTGGCGACCAGGGTGACGACCGAGATCAGCAGGAAGGCCCGGAAGAACCACGCGAAGTGTCCGAACATCCAGTGCATCGGCGTAGGAAGGCCTGGTGGCAGCGCCGTTTGCGTCGCCTGCGCCTGCTGCATCGCCGGCAGGAACAGCCACTGCAGCATCAGGTTCTGCAGCACGGAGATCAGCGTGGTGAAGCCGGACAGGCCGATGAACACCCAGGCCAGCACGGTGACGAAGGTGGAACGCAAGGGCGGTGGTGCGGACATGCGCGACTCCCCATGGTGGGCATGACGGACGCCAGCATCGCGGCTTTGCCCGCACTGGGCAATGGCGCGGATGGAGGGTGACACGCGGACAGTACGGGGTGCCCCTCCCTAGAGCGTATCGGTCGCAGCCGCTTCGTCCACGGCGGGTTCCATGTGCAGCCGCTGGCGCCGGCGCAGGCCAGGGAACATCGCCATCCACAGTCCCACCACCGCCAGCGTGCCGAGGCCGCCGACCACCGCGGAACCCATCGCGCCCAGCCAGGCGGCGAGCATGCCCGACTCGAATTCGCCGAGCTGGTTGGAAGTGTTGATGAAGATCGAGTTCACCGCATTGACCCGGCCGCGCATCGCATCGGGCGTGTCCAGCTGCACCAGCGAGCCGCGGATCACCATGCTCACCATGTCGAACGCGCCCAGCGCGAACAGCGCGGCCAGCGACAGCCACAGCGTGGTGGATACCGCGAACACCAGGGTCGCCACGCCGAAGCCGGCGACGGAAGCGAACATGGTCATGCCCACGCGACGCTGCAGGTCGTGCTTCGCCAGCCACAGCGACATCAGCAGCGCGCCCACCGCGGGTGCCGCACGCAGCAGGCCCAGTCCCCACGGCCCGGTGTGCAGGATGTCGCGCGCGAAGATCGGCAGCAGCGAGGTGACGCCGCCCAGCAGCACCGCGAACAGGTCCAGCGAGATCACGCCCAGTACGTCCCTGCGCTCGCGGATGAAGTGCACGCCGGCGAACAGCGTCTTCAACGTGGCCGGCTCGCGTTTCGGCGGCGCCTGCTCGTAGCGCAGCGTCGCCATCATGCCGGCGGCAATCAGGTACAGCGCGGCGGCGCTCAGGTACACCACGCCGGGACCCGCCACGTAGAGTAGGCCGCCCACCGCGGGGCCGAGGATCATCGCCATCTGGAAGGCCGAGCCGCTCACCGCCACCGCGCGCGGCAGGATCGCCGGCGGCACCAGCGCCGGCAGCAGCGACTGCATCGACGGCGACTCGAAGGCCTTGGCCACGCCGATCACGAACACCAGCAGCAGGATGCCGGTCTCGTGGATGCGGCCCAGCAAGGTCAGCGCGGCCAGCAGCACGATGGCCGTCCATTCCACGATCTGCCCGAGCAGCACCACGCGCCGACGCTCGTACTGGTCGGCCACGTGACCGGCCGGCAGCGCCAGCAGCACCGAGGGGATGAACTGCACGAGACCGATCAGGCCGAGATCGAAGGCGCGCCCGGTGATCGCGTAGATCTGCCAGCCCACCGCCACCGACAGCATCTGGAAGCCGAAGCCGGAGGCGATGCGTGCGCACCAGAATTGCACGAAGGCGCGATGGCGCAGCGGCGAATCCGCTGCGGCGGACGGATGCGTGGGGTTCGACATGGGAATCCTTGGGATGCCACGCATTGTAGTCGCGTCGCATACCCGGGCAGATGCGGGGCTTGACGCCACCGTGCCGCGGATTTGATCCGGGCTTTCTCCCTGAGCGGCTATGGTGGGGATGGTTTTCCCGAGGAGACACGCATCGATGGGCCGATCCGCCAGACATGTCTATTCCGATCCGGCCGACGTGCAGGCGCTCGAGGCGATCGCAAGCGAGCTTCCCGCCAACGGGCATGTGCGCCTGGTGCTGAAGGATGGCGGCACGTGCGAGGGCGTGGTCGCGGAACGCGCCACCGTGCAGGTCTATTACGACCCCGCCGAGCAACGCCAGGGCATCAACGGCGAGCTGCGGCTGGAGCGCCCGGACGAACCCGACTGGCACCGCTGGATGTGGCTGGACGAGATCGCCCGCGTGGAGCATCTCGACTCCACGCTGGGCAGCGAGAACTGAGTAGTCACGTCCGCAATCGGGTGAAGCCGTCCGCGCTCCAGTCCTCGCTGCCGACGCCGTGGTGCACGAAGAACAGGCCGTCAGGATCGTACTTGCGTTTCGCCGCGACGAGGCGCGGGTAGTTGCTGCCCCAGAATCCCCGCTGCCAGTCGCGCAGGAAGTAGTCGCTTTCCGAGACGTAGGAGCCGGCATCGGGCACCAAGGCGCGGATGGCGTCCATCGCTTGGTCGATGGCTTTCGCTTCGTGCCGCGCCTTGGCCAGGTCGGGCTTCGCGCCCGGCATGCCTGGATAGGCGGGCGCGCCGCCGTTGGCGCAGATCAGCAGGGCGAAGGCGTCGAGCACCTGCGGATGCGTAGCGGTGTCGCGGGCGCGGGCGATCGCGTCGGCCGGCGCGCCGGCCAGTCCCTTGTTGAAGTGCAGGGCGAAGCCCCAGTGCTGTGAGGCGGCGAACAGGGCGTCCACCAATTGGGCCTGCCGCCCCGGTTCCAGCAGCGAAGCCGGCAGCCAGGCGGACTGGTAGGCGTGGATGAACCAGCCGACCTGATCGTGGTCGCCAGCCCACAGGATGTGTTTGCGCGGCGCGCCCGGCCGGTCGTCCGGCACGATCATCGTAGGGGCATGCTGACGGAAGAATTCGGCATCCCAGAGGTGGCGGGCGGGCAGGGCCATGGCCCCGAAGGGCTTGGTGATGCGGCAATCCTTGCGGGCGCGCACCCAGTCGAGGAAGGGAGCCCAGACCTGTTCGGCCTGCGGCTGGGTCAGGTCCTGGAACAGCATCATGATCTCGAGCGTGTTGCCGCCATAGAACCTCAGCTGCTCGCCCCAGTGCGGGTTGAACAGCGCGCGACGGTAGAAATCCATCGCCTCGGCGATCAGCGCGCGGTAAGCCGCATCCGAGTCGGCCTGGATGGTGCCGCCCACCACGCCGGCCATGGCCGGCAACTCGAAGGTACGCAAGGTCAGCCGCGTGACCACGCCCAGGCTGCCGCCACCGCCACCCTTGAGGCCCCAGAACAGCTCCGGATTCGTGCAGGCATTGGCGATGCGTACCTGACCGTCGGCGGTGACGACTTCCGCCTCCAGCAGGTTGGACGCCGCGGTACCCCAGCGCTTCGAGAAGCTGCCGAAGCCGCCGCTCTGCACCAGCCCGGCCACGCCCACCGTGGTGCAGCCGCCGCCCTGCACGTAGCGGCCGCCGCGGGTGACGACGGCGTCGTAGGCGTCGATCCACATCGCGCCGGCTTCCACGCTCACCGCCGGCAGCGGCGCCACGTGGCCGATGCAGCCTTGCGGCACGAAGGCGTCGTGCAGGCTCACCCGGTTCATGTGGCGGGTCCACACCAGCAGCGAATCGGGCGCGTCCGAGGTGCCCTGGTAGCTGTGGCCGCCGCCCTTCACCACCAGTCGCAGGTGGTGCTTGCGGGCGAAGTTGACGGCCGCGACCACATCGGCAGTGTCCTCGGCCGCCACGGCGTAAGAGCTGGGTTGCGAGGCCCAGGCATCGGCCCAGCCGCTGGTCTGGGTCAGCGCGGGGTTGTCGCCCACGGCGAACGGGTTGTCCAGTTGCTTGAGCGTCTGCGCCGCGTCGCCACCGGCGAACGCCGATTCCAGTTTCAACAGCCGGCCGCCGACCTGCTGTTTCAACTGTCCCCATTCCGCGATCGTGGGCCAGCCCGGCTGGCCCGGACGGACGCGTGCGCGCAAGGTGGCCGCAAAGGTGCCGGCGCCGCGCGCCAGGGTCGTGCCGCCGCGCATCAGCAGGGGAAGCAGGGGCAGCGTGGCGGCAGCCTTCAGCAAGTCGCGCCTTTTCATCGTATCGCTCCGGACGGGATGGACAGCGGCCAGCATGGGCCGGCACCGCCGCGGTTCCCAGCGTCAAGGGATGGATTGCGGGCGGTCGGGGACGAGCCGACTTCGGCACGGGACGGGATGCGTGGGATTTCGCCGCGCCACGTAGAATCGCCGGCATGAACGAGCAGGCAGAAGTCGAGTACAGGGATTTCCAGCGTTGGCCCCGCTCGGTCGAGGTGGCCTTCTGGGTGGTGCTGTACACCCTCAACACGGTGTTCAACGGCCTCGTTGCGCAGATCGACCATGCCCGCACGGCGGCCTGGGAACCGTGGGTCTGGGAATCGACCAGCGCGCTGCTGGTCCTGCTGCTGATCCCCTTCGTGAAGATGGTGGAGCGGCGCTGGCCGTTCCGCTTCGATACGTGGCGCCACAGCCTGCCCCGGCATCTGCTGGCCAGCGTGGCGTTCAGCTTGGTGCATGTCGCCGGCATGGACGGGTTGCGCAAGCTGGTTTACGGAATGGTTGGCCAGCACTACCACCTTGGCGCCTGGTGGCCGAACTTCGGTTATGAGTACCTGAAGGACATCCGCAGCTATTTTCTCATCGTCGCGCTGATCTGCCTGTCGCGGCTTTGGCTGCTGCGTCAGCAAGGCGAAGCGACACTGCTGGCCGAACCGGACGAGGGTCCGCCAGTGGAGCCGGTGGACCGGCCCGAGCGCTTCCTGGTGCGCAAGCTGGGCAAGGAGTTCCTGGTCAATGCCAGCGAGATCGAATGGCTGCAGGCCGCGGGCAACTACGTGAACCTGCATGTGCGCGGACGCGACTATCCATTGCGCAGCACGATGGCCGGCATCGAGGCGCGGCTGGACCCGGCGCGCTTCCTGCGCGTGCATCGCGGCTACTTCGTCAACCTCGACTACCTCGCCGAGATCGAACCGCTGGACACCGGCGACGCGCGTCTGCGCCTGCGCGACGGCACCACGATCCCGTGCAGCCGCCGCTACCGTGCCGCGTTGCGCGAACGCTACGGCCAGCCGGTCACGGCGGAGTGAGCCTTGCATCGCGGCGCGCGATCGTTCCAAGCTAGCCCTTGGTTCCGTTCCGGATGCTCCGCCGATGATGACCTTGCCGCCACGCCATCGCCTCGCCGTCGCCGCCCTTGCCGGCGCGCTGATCCTCACGGGCTGCTCGCAGGGTGGCACGCCCGCACCGGATGCCGCGCAGCAGCAGGCGCAGGCCAAGGCCGCCGAGGCGGCGCGCAACCTCGACACCTACCGCCAGCTGCTGCGCATCCACAACGACCAGATGGCGGCGTCGATGGGCGAGGACATCGTGCAGCGCTTCCCGGACAGCGCTGCGGCGAAAGAAGTGCAGCAGACCCTGCCCGAGGTCGAGAAGCGCTGGAAGGAGAACAGCGAGAAGGCGCGCCTCGCCGCGCTGTGGCAGTACCAGGTGGCGCCGATGGCGGGCGGCACCCAGTCGACCGCGGCGATCTACGACAGCCAGCCGGCGAGCGCGCGCGTGCGGCTGGTGCTGCGCCGGCACACCAGCTGGGGCCAGAGTGCCTTCCTGTTCAACGACGGCCACGGCGGCTTCGTCTGCAAGGGCGAGTGCACCATCGCGGCGAAGTTCGACGACAAGGCGCGCGCGATCAAGGCCTATGCGCCTTCCACTGGCGAGCCGGCGCTGATGATCCGCGACGACAAGGGCTTCGTCGCGCTGATGGAGAAGGCGAAGAAGATCAGCCTTCCCGTCACCCTGCAGGATGGCGAGAAGAAGGTGGAGCTGGTCTACGAAGTCGGTGGCTTCGTGCCGGACCAGTGGCAGGCGTTGCCGAAGAAGGGCGGCAGGAAATAGCGGGCTGGCGTATCCGTCGACCGCCTGCGGCTGCCGTGCAGACTCGCCTCATCGATGTGCTGGCAGCATCGCGAATGATGGCGAGCGCGCGCCCCCGTCGGGTACGAAGGTGACGGATGACGCGCCGTGCAGGCATGCGCGCTCGGCGAACTGCATCAGATGTTCGCGCTGGGCGAAGACATAGGCCGCGTTGTTGCTGCTGACGAGCTGGGCCATGTCGCGAAGGCTGGGACGGTGTGCATCCTTGCAGGCCACAATGACGGGCGCGCCCGGCCTGACTTCGATGCCTGGCAATTGCGCATGCGTCCCGGCGGCGTGCGAAGGTGCCGCGCAGACCAGCACGGCAATCGGGATAAGAGGCGACAGATTCATGGCTGACTCCCGCGGTCGGTTCGATGCCGGCATGGTTTCGCCGGTGGGGTCAGCCTGCGCCGCGTAGCGCGCGGGAACTTGATGCCGTGTCGAGGGAGCTGCGAGGGTTTCGTGATGATGCCGCGTGTTTGCCGGGCCGGCTGGGTGCTCCCGACATTCACCGATGGCGGTGGGAAAAGATGAACCTGCTCCGCGAAGCCGGCGGTCTTCGCCCCGCCCGCGCTGGCCGCTGCCGGAGGAGGGCGGGAAATGGCGGCGCCCCGGTGCACCCGCCGGCAGCCTGTGCGTTTCATGCGTATCGATGAGAGGAGGACACGATCATGTCCCGCAAGGTTTCGTGGGTGGTGCCCGGCGTGGTGCTGCTGCTGGCGGCATGTTCCAGCGTGCCGTACGCGCAGCGGATGGCCCAGCGGCAGGCCGCCTATGCGGCGGTGGCCGGCGCGCCGGTGCGCAGCTTCCATTTCTTCAACCTGTACTCGTGGGAGCCGCTGGGCGACAGCCAGGTGGCCGTCTACACCCAGGTCAACCGCGCCTGGCTGCTGGACGTGGGGCCCTGCCAGAACCTGGAATTCACCAATGCGATCGGGCTCACCTCCTTCGGCGGTGACGTATCGGTGAACTTCGACAAGGTGCTCACCGGCCGCGGCTATCCGCCGTGCTTCATCTCGAGGATCCGCCCAGTCGACGTGGCGAAGCTCAAGCTGGAGCAGCAGGCGCAGCGCAAGATCGATGCGGAGCCGCGGCAGCCGGCGGCAGCTGGGCACTGAGGCCGTTCAGCGCACCACCGTCACCGGTACGTGGGCACGGGCCAGCACGTTGGTGGAGACCGAGCCGAGCAGCCAGCGCGCCAGCGCGCCGCGCTCGGTGTGACCGATCACGATGTGGTCGACGCCGTGCTGGGCGACCTGGCCGAGCAGCACGTCGCCGGGGCTGCCATGGGTCAGCTCGACATCGACGAGGTTGGCGGCGTCCGGCGCCAGTGCGGCCAGTTCGTCTTTGAGTTCCTGCATGCGCTGGGTGCCGGAGTCGGTCATCATCAGCGCGCAGGTGTCGCCACCCTCGGCCACCTGCAGCACCGACACCACGCGTACCCGGCCGTTGCAGGCGCGGGCCAGTTCCATCGCGAACGCGAACGCGCGGCGCGCAGCGTCCGAGCCGTCGTAACCCACCAATGAATACTTGGGCATGCCTGCTCCTGTCACGGCGAGCGCATCGCCGCCTGGCGAAGAAGTCTGAACGGCACGGTGTTAGCGAAACATCAAGATGAACGGAGCCATGCATGGCTCACATGCCCGTCACGGCGGGCTGTCGATGCTCGAACGTGCGTTCCTCCGGATGGCCGGGTGGAAACGGGTGCCGCAACAGATGGCGCCATTGAAAAAGGAGAAGCCGATGAGCAAGCACACACTCGTCCTGACCGCCGCCCTGCTGCTGGGCACTGGCGTCCTGACAGCCCTGCCAGTCGCGCCCGCTCACGCCGCCAAGGCTGACGTGAAGTGCCACCTCACGTTCAACCTGTCGGGCTGGTCGATCATCTACAAGCACGCTGAAGGCAGCGGCACCGTGCGCTGCGACAACGGCCAGCAGGCCGAGGTGAAGATCGCGGTGGTAGGCGGTGGTCTCACCGCCGGCAAGTACCGCATCGATCACGGCACCGGCGAGATCACCCACGTGCGTGGCATCGACGACGTGTTCGGCGACTACGCGCAAGCGGGCGCCGAAGCCGGCGTGGTGAAGAGCGGCACCGCCCAAGTGCTGACCAAGGGCACCACCTCGCTGGCGCTGGCCGGCCACGGCGAAGGCATCAACCTCGGCGTATCGGTAGGCAAGTTCAGCATCAGTCGCCTGTGAGGTGACCTTGCCGGAAGATGCGAAGGGCGCCCGCGCGGCGCCCTTCGCTTGCACGGCAGCGTACACTGGGCGGCGCCGTCCCTTCCGGAGAACCGCGATGCGTCGCCTGTCGCTGCTGTTCGTGCTGACCCTGCTTTGCGGCTTGCCTGCCGCGCCCGTATTCGCCGCCGATGCACTGCCCCAGGTCGGTTCCGCCGCGCCTGCCTTCCGCCTGCAGGACCAGAATGGCCACTGGCGCAGTCCCGCCGACTATCGCGGCCACTGGCTGGTGCTGTATTTCTATCCCAAGGACTTCACGCCCGGCTGCACCACCGAGGTGTGCACCTTCCGCGACGACGTCGCCAAGCTGCGCCAGGCCGGCGCCTCGGTGGTGGGTGTGAGCCTGGACGACATGAAGTCGCACGCCGATTTCGCCGCGAAGTACCACGTGCCGTTCCCGCTGCTGGCCGACACGGATCGCCAGGCGGCCACCGGGTACGGCGTGCTCGCCAGCATGGTGGGCATGCACTACGCCAAGCGCACCACCTTCCTGGTGGATCCGCAGGGCAGGATCGCCAAGGTCTATGTCGACGTCGATCCCAAGGCGAACTCCAGCCAGGTGCTCGCCGACCTCGCCGCCATGAAGAAGGCGGCACCCTGATGGCGGTGATGGCCCGTGCCGAACCCGGTTCCGCTCCGCGTGGTTTCGCGGCCTGGCGCGTGCTGGTGTGGTTGCTGCTGTTGCTGGCCGCGTTCGGCAGCGTGCAATACCTCAGCCATGCGCAGCTCCTGTGGGCGCATCGTGTCGGCTTGTCGCCGGCCGATGGCGCCGCGCTGCAGCGCATGCTGGCCTGGGACATCGGCTACCTGCTTGCCGCTTTCGTGCTGATCGTACTGTGCGCCGGCTGCATCCTGCGCCAGGGCTGGGCACGCGCGCCGCTGCGCGTGGCCTGCGGCGTGCTGGTGCTGTGGGCGCTGGCCAGCGGCGGCATGATGCTGGCGCAATGGCCGCAGTTCCATCGCGCCAGCGCCGACGCGCTGGCCCAGCTCGGCAACGACGACGCCCTGCGCAACGCCGTGGTGCATGCACGCCGCGTCTACCGCATCACGCTTGGGCTGAAGGCCGCCGCGATTCCCGTGCTGCTGTGGCTGGCCTGGCGGCTGGGCACGCCGGTGGTGCGTTCGCAGTTCCGTCATCGCCGCTGAGCAGCGGCAGCGCAGGGCACGTTCTTCGCATCGATCCATCGTGCAGTCAGGGAGGGACGGAGATGAAACGCTGGTTGCTGGGATTGTTGTGCTTGGTGTTGTCGGGCGTGGCGCTGGCTAGCGGCCCGCAGGGAGAGTCGATACGGGCGAGCATGCTGGTTACCGGCACGATCCAGGCGGCGCCGGATGGCAGCGTCGCGACCTATGCCATCGACCACCCTGAAAGTCTGCCCCCCGCCGTCAGGAGTCTGCTGAGCAACGCCATTCCGACATGGAAGTTCGATCCGCTGGCGGACGGCAAGGCCGCCGCGCCCAAGGTGCCGATTGCCGTCCGTGTGGTGGCCACGACGATGGACGGCGACAAGGTCCGCCTCGAGATCGAAGGGGTTCATTTCGGGCCGCCAGACCATGATCCCGGCATCGCGGTGGTGAAACAGGAGAAACCGGTTTACCCGCCGGCGGCGGAGCACGCGCTGGTGCATGGCACGGTGTACCTGGCCATGCGGGTGGACCCGGCCGGCAAGGTGGCCGACGTCGCCGTGCAGCAGGTGGACATGGGCGCGGTGGGGCGCGACGCCGAGCTGAACCATTGGCGGGAGCTGCTTGGCAGGGTTTCCAGGGAAGCTGCGAGCCAGTGGGTGTTCACGCCCGCGAGCGATGCGGCCACGCCTTATCGCATCGTCCGGATGTCGGTCACGTTTGCGTTGCGTTCCATCGCCACAGGCGGAAGCACGAAGCCGGCCTATGGGCATTGGAACGTCTATGAGCCCGGTCCGGTGCAGCCGGTCCCGTGGCTGGACGACAAGCAGCCGGCCGGTGGTGTGGATGCCTTGCCCGATGGCGACATCGATCTGGTCGGACATGGCTTGCGCATGCGGGCACAGAAGCCGCGGATCTGAGGCGGTGACGGGATGCCGTTTCCAGGTTGTCTTGGCGGTTGACCGGTTGCGTGTTCAGCATGGGTTGCCCCGGCCGCAGGTATCGCTGCGCCATCCCGTTCCCGGAATCCTCACGATGCGCCTCTGTCGTCTGCCGCTGTTCCTGCTGTCGCTGTTCGTCGTGCTGCCGCTGCAGGCGCAGGACCTCGCCGCCACCTGCCATGCCACCAGCAGCTACGACGTGACGCTGCGGCCGGGCAGCGTGCTGTTCGACCGCCCTTCGCCCGCCCCGGCACAGGTGGAACTGAGCCAGGGCGCGCTGCGCACCGATGGCGTGGCGGTACCGCTGAATGCCGAGGAGCAGGACCGTCTGAGCCTGTTCGAACGCGACCTGCGCGCGCTGGCGCCGCGGGTGCGCACGGTGGCGCAGCACGGCGTGGACATCGCGGTGCAGGGCCTGCGCGAGGAAGCGGCGGGCATGGGCCTGGGCGCGGACACGCGGGTGCAACTGGACCAGCGGCTGGCGGCGGATGCGGCCAGCCTCAAGCAACGCATCGCGGCCAGCAACAGCACGCACGACTGGCAGGGCGGCGCGATGGACCAGACCATCAACCGGATCGAGGGCGATCTGCTGCCGCTGATCGCCGGCGACCTCGGCCAGCAGGCGCTCAATGCCGCCATGAGCGGCGATCTGCAGACGGCGGCCGCACTGCGCGATCGCGCGACGAACCTGGCCACGCAGCTGGAGCCGCGCATGCGCCAGCGGATGCAGGCGCTGCGGCCGCAGATCGAGGCGCTGTGCCCGGCGATCCGGCAGCTGGCCACGCTGCAGCAGGGCGTGCGCGATGGCAAGGGGCGGCCGCTGGATCTGTTGCAGATCAGTCAATAAGCGTGACACCTTCGTGACACGGATTAATCTCCGGCTAAGTCGCCGTGGGCGAGGATGACTCCACCATCCCCACCGCCCGACCGGGGGCGATCGTGGCTTCGAGCGCCATCCGCACCATCTGCAACCAGCTGATCCGCCGCGGCATCGATCTGTGCCGCCTGTACCGCCACGCCGCCCTGGTGGTGAACGAACCGGGCCTGCGCGCGGTGCTGGACGAGGATGCCCAGGCGCTTGCCGCCCTGGTTGCGGACCTGCAGCACGAGGTGGAGCGGGCCGGCGGCGAGCCGCGCATGCACGGCAGCTGGCGGGCCGCCTTGCGTCGCCAGCTGGTGGAGGGCATGGTGCGCACTGCCGCCCGCCGCGACAACACCTGGATCCATGCCCTGGCTCAGGACGAGTCGAGTTTGCTGCGCGCCTTCGAGCGGGCGATCGCCGGCCTGCCCGAGGAATCGGCCAGGATCCTGCGCCGGCAATTGCCGCGCCTGCGTGGCATCCATCTGGACATGCACAGTCTGGCCGGCCCCGCCCATTCCTGACGGTGCACGCCGACACGCGCACGGGCGGTGCACCCACCCAGTCCCCGACCTCCGGCCGTAACCGTTGCCACGGCATCCGCACTAGCTTGCATGGCCACGTCTGTCACATGGGGAACGTGTCATGCATCGTCACCGACTGGCCGGCCTGCTGGCCTGCATCCTGTTCGCCTGCGCCGCCGACGCCTCTGCTTCCGACAGCCTGCGCGTGGGCAACCGCGTGCTGGTGGTGGGCGACAGCGCGGCCACAGTGAGCGCACTGCTGGGCAAGCCCGCGCACAAGTCGCACCGCAGCGCTTCGCGTGGCAGCAGCCGTCGCGGACGGCGCGCGCGTGCGGACTCGAGCGTCGCGGTGCGTGGCGAGCAATGGCAGTACCGCCGCGACGGCCGGGTGATCGTGGTCACCCTGGTCGATGGCCGCGTCAGCGACATCGACGAGCGCATCCGCTGACGATTCGTGTTGTACGGACCATGACTGATGGCAGGGCATGACGCATGGCGCATGCCGCTGTGGGCCGTGTGGTCAAACCTTGCGGAGGGGCCGGCACATCCATGCCGGCATCGGGCCATGGGTCCGCGCCACGGGAGGTTTCCATGTCCAGACACGGCAAAGTCGCTACGCTCGTCCTCGCCACCGGCCTCGCCTTCGGCCTGCAGGCGCAGGGGAGCGAGGTGCGCGTCCACGGCGACCAGTGCGGCTACAACAGCAACTACGACGTGCAGGTGACGCCGGCCGGCATCGACTTCAGCCGCAGTGGAGCGCAGCCAAGCGAGGTCTTCATGCACGACGGCGCCCTGCGCATCGACGGCCAGGCGGTCGCGGTGTCGGCGGACGATGCGGTGCGGCTGCGCCGCTACGAGGCCGACATGCGCAGCCTGCTGCCCGAGATGGCCGGCATCTCCCACGAGGCGGTGGGCATCGCGTTCGATGCACTGGCCACGGTGGCTGCCACGCTGGGCGGCAGCCAGCGCCATCGCGATGCGCTGGTGCGCCAGCTCAACCAGTCGCGGGCAGAGGCGCTGCGCGGGATGGAGGCCAGCATCAATGCCGACCACTGGAGCCAGCAGGACTTCGCCGATGCGATCGAACAGCCGGTCACCGCGGCCAGCAACCAGTTGGCCAGCGCGCTCACGCGCAGCGTGATGTGGTCGCTGTTCACCGGGCGCGCCAGCGAGCTCGAGGCGCGCGCCGACTCGGTCGACGAATCGATGGACAAGGAGATGAAGGCGCGCTCGGGCCAGCTGGAGGCGCGCGCCAAGGCGATCTGCCCACGCCTGGCGGAACTGGACGAGTTGCAACAGCAGTTTCACTTCCGTCTCGCCGACGGCCGGCCGCTGCAGTTGCTGACGGACAATCGGGACCGCAAGGGCAGGGACAGCCAGAGCGGCGCGGACGACGACGCAGTCGCCACGCGCTGATACCCCCAGGATCCGTGCGCTCCCCGCACGGTGACATGCCGCGCCCGGCGTGACGCCGCCCGCGGCATTTTTTTGCGGGTACCTTCGCGCGCGGGGACGCGGCGGACACGGTCCGGCTGCTAGGCTCGTCGCCGGTTTCTCCGAGTGATCGCCATGCACGAACTGTTGACGCGCCTTGCCTCCGTGGATTTCTCCGCCATCGTGGCCAATGTCGGCCCGCGCCTGCTCGGCGCCCTGCTGATCCTGCTGATCGGTGCGTGGCTGGCCGCACGACTGGCGAACCTCACCCAGCGTGCGCTGCATCGGGCCAAGGTGGACGACACCCTCGGCGGCTTCCTGCGCAACCTGCTCTACGGCGTGCTGATTGCGGTGCTGGTGGCGATGGCGCTGGCCGCGCTGGGCGTATCGCCGGCGCCGATGGTGGCCGCGCTGGGCACGGCGGGACTGGCGATCGGCCTGGCCTTGCAGGGTTCGCTGTCCAACCTCGCCTGGGGCGTGCTGCTGATCATGTTCCGCCCGTTCCGGGTGGGTGACTACGTCACCGCCGGCGGCATCGACGGCACCGTGGAGAGCATCAACCTGATGCACACCCTGCTGGTGCTGCCGGACAACCGCGAGGCGATCGTGCCGAACGCCAAGGTGGGCAGCGACGCCATCCTCAACTTCAACCGCCGCGGCACGCGCCGGCTCGACCTGAAGATCGGTGTGGGCTGGCGCGACGATCTCGAACAGGCGATGACCACCCTCCAGCAACTGATGGCGGACGAGCCGCTGGTGTTGGCCGAACCCGCACCGGCGGTGTGGGTGGATGGCATCGCTGGCCAGGCCGTGACCCTGGTGCTGCGCGGCTGGGTGAACAGTTCCGACGCATGGGCTGCGCAGACCGCGTTGCTGCGCGCGGTGAAGAAGCATATCGATGCGGGCGAGCTGAGCCTGCCGGCGACGGTGCACGAGGTGAGTGTGGTGCAAATGCCGGCGAAGGACGCGGGAGCGTGATGGCGCCGGGTGCGCATGCATGAGTGACAAAGCGGTTTCGGTCCGCTACCGCGGTCCAGACCGCTTCAAGGCCCAGGCGAGCATTCCGGCAGCCAAGCCAGCGCACCGCTACTGCAGCGTCACCGCCTTGCGGTTGTCGTCGGGCACCCGGTCGATCAATTCGTTATACGGGTCGATACCGGCCATCGCCGGCTTGTCGTCCACGGTTACGGTGATGGTGCTGTCGCCATCGGGAAGCATGCGCTTTTCCAGGTACAGCGGTTTGCCTTCCCTGCCGCCGCCGGGCGAGGCGGCGAACACGCCGATGGCGATCGGGATGTTCGGGGCGGCCGCGGTTTCCTTGCCCTTGCCGTCGGCCCAGGCCATGCCGGCATGCACCTTCATCGTCACCTCGTACCTGCCGTCCGGCAGTTTCTTCGCGGTGGCGGCCAGCATGCGGTCGTCGAACAGGGTGATCTTCCAGAAGAAGTCGTCCAGCAGCGGCTGCCACTTCGGTCCCAGCGCTGCGGACAGCGCGTCCACGAATTCCTTCGAGGTGGTGTAGGGCGGCTGCTGGAAGCCCTTGTCGAGCAGGAACTGCTTCAGGACGGCATCGAGCCTGTCCTCGCCCACGTAGTCCTGCAGCGCGTAGAAGATCAGCGAGCCCTTGTTGTAGTGGATGTACTGCTCGTTCTCCACCTTCGCCAGCGGTTCCTCGGCCACCTTGTCGGTGGCGCGTCCCGCCAGGTACTTGTCCAGCTCGTACTTCAGGAACCGGCGCATCTGGTCGGCGCCGTACTTGTGCTTCATCACCATCAGCGCGCTGTATTGCGCCAGCGACTCGCTGAGCATGGTGGAGCCCTGCATGTTCGCGCCGATCACCCGGTGCGCCCACCACTGGTGTGCCACCTCGTGCGCGGTGACGTAGTACACGTAGTCGATCCGGCTCTGGTCGCGCAGGTCCGCGATGAAGCCGATGGATTCGGAATACGGGATGGTGTTCGCGAAGCTCTGCGCGAACGAGGCGTAGCCGGGGAACTCCAGGATGCGCAGCTGCCGGAACTGGTACGGCGTGTAATGGCTGTCGTAGTAGTCCAGCGCATCCTTCGCACCCTCGATCATGCGGTCCACGTTCCAGGTGTGTGCGGGGTTGTAGTAGACCGAGATCTTCACGCCCTTCCAGTCCGTGCTCTTCACCGCGTAGCGCGCGGACAGCCAGGAGTAGAAGTTCAGCATCGGCTGCTGCCTGCCGTCATGGAGCATGGTGTAGTGGAAGTAGCGGCGGTTGCCCTCCGTCCATTCCTTCTGCAAGGTTCCCGGCGCCAGCGCGATCTGGTCGGCGGCGGTGGACACGGTGGTGTCGAAGCTGATCCAGTCCGCGTCGCTGGAGACGTAGGTGTTGGCGCGTGCCGCCTCGTCACCCAGCGGCGGCATGCGCGGCACGTCGGGCTTCAGCCCATACTTGCGGCGATCGTTGCGGTCGGTGAGCTGCCTGCCGGTCTGGTAGCCGAACTGCGGCAGCTTGCTGCTGTTGAAGAACGTGCCGTTGCGCACCAGGAAGGTCTCGCCGCTGCCGTTGGTGAAGCCCCTGGGCGCGTAGTCGATGTCGAAGTCGAACGGCATCGAGGCGCCGGGAGCCAGCGGCGTCCGCAACTTGTAGATCGCCACGCCGAGCCGCCGGTCGAAGCTCACGCTGTCGTGCGGGGCGAACGTCAGCGCCTTCGGTGCGAAGCCGTCGGCGTAGTTCACCAGCAGTTCGGTCACCGGCACGTCGTGCCTGTTGACCAGGGTGTAGTGCGCGCGGATGCGCAGTTGCCGCTGGTACGGATGGATGTCCACGTCGGCCTTCACCGCAGTGATGCGCGGTTGCGGCAGCCCGGCGAATTTCGCGTACTGCTTTTCGTAGTCGGCCTGCTTGCGCTTCTGTGTCGTGCCGTTCGCGTAATG
>DATEKS010000155.1:0-8845 GCA_035277325.1 Rhodanobacter sp. | reverse complement strand
GGGCCGCTGCGGCGGTGCCGGCGGCCCTGCGCGGGCACTGGACCTACCAGCAGGCCAGCGCCGGCACAGGCGCGTTGCCCGACGTGCCGGCTGCCACGGCACCAGGCGATCGTGTGCTGCGCGGCGCGGTGTACCGCATCGTGCGCGCCGACGGCGGCGTGGAGTACACCAACATCCGGCCGGCCGGTCGCAACGCGCATGCGGCGACGATGCTGTTCAGCTACATCGCCACCTGCTTCGCCTGCAACCTGCACTCGACCATCCACTGGGGCAGCGTACCGCTCGATCTCACCTCCTACGCCGACGCGATCCGCGCGGCCAGCGTGGAATACGGCGTGGACGAGGCCTTCCTGCGCGCGATCATCCACGCGGAGAGCGCGTTCAACCCGCGCGCACTGTCGCTCAAGGGCGCGCAGGGGCTGATGCAGCTGATGCCCGGCACGGCCGGCGACATGGGCGTGCTGGACGCGTTCGACACCGGCCAGAACATCCGTGGCGGTGCGCGCTACCTCGCCCTGCTGCTGCGCGACTTCGGCGGCAACGAACACCTGGCTGCCGCGGCCTACAACGCCGGACCCGGTGCGGTGCAGCGCTACAACGGCGTGCCGCCGTATGCGGAGACCGAGGTCTACGTGCAGCGCGTGGACACCTTGCGCAAGCGCTACGAGGCGGCGCTGCATCCGCCGCTGGCGGCAGCGCGTCCGGGTTGAATCATTGCTGCGTGTCGCTGCTGCCGGTGGTGGTTTCCACATTCATTGGCGGGCGCTCGGTCAGCGTGGCCTCGGTGTGGAACGGACTGCCGTTGCGCAGGCCGGAGATCTCCACCTTGGTGCCGGGCTTGATCGCCGACTCGCGCCGGCGCAGGTCGGCCGGGTCGCGGATGTCGTCCTTGCCGATGCGCAGCAGAATGTCGTGTGGCTGGATGCCGGCCAGCGCGGCGGGGCTGCCGGGGTACACGTCGGTGACCTGGGCGCCGCGCGCCGCCGCGGGCAGGCCGCTGTTGGCGGCCACCGGCACGAAGGTGTAATCCGCGCCCAGCCAGCCGCGCACCACGTGGCCGGTGGCGACGATCTGATCCAGCACGTTGGTGGCGGTACCCACCGGGATCGCGAAGCCGATGCCCTCGGCATTGGCCGCCTGGCCCTTGCCGATCAGCAGGGTGTTGATGCCCACCAGCCTGCCTTCGGCGTTGACCAGTGCACCGCCGGAGTTGCCGAGGTTGATCGCTGCGTCGGTCTGGATGAAGTCTTCGGCGCTGGAGCCGTTCAACTGGCGGCCCACCGCGCTGACGATGCCCATGGTCACGGTCTGGTTGAGGCCCAGCGGATTGCCGATCGCCAGCACCACGTCGCCGGGGCGCGGCTTCTGCTCGGCGAGCCGGATCACCGGCAGGTTGCCGGCATCGATCTTCAGCACGGCGAGGTCGGTCTCCTCGTCCGAGCCGACCACGTGGGCCTGGGCCACGCGGCCGTCGTACAGCAGCACCTGGATGTTGGTGGCGTGCGAGATCACGTGGTAGTTGGTGAGCACGTAGCCCTGCGCGCTGACGATCACGCCCGAGCCAAGGGTCTGCTCGCGGCGTGCGTAGGTGGTGAGGGTGCCGCCGAGCAACTGCTGCAGGATGGGGTTGTCGTACATCTTGATCGCCGGCGCGTTGACGATCTTGTCGGCGTAGATGTTCACCACCGAGGGCGCCGCGGCGGCGACCGCATCGGCATAGGAGGCAGGTGCGGCGGCACCCGGCATGCCCGCGGCTGGTGCGGCCGGCAGGCCCAGCCGTGAGCGCAGGCGCTCGCCGCTGCCGGGCCAGAACAGGCCGATCACGAACGCGGCGGCGAGGCCGACGACGACACAGCGGGCGAGGAAGGCGAGCGTGCCGGCGGCATGTTTCATGTCGTGCTGCAATCCGTGACGGGCGGGCGGACGGTAGGGTAGGCTGGCCGTGCAGCCAGGCTTGGGCAAGGCTTCCCCAGCGTCGATACGCCGCGGCACTTTTATTGTACGGTGCGGGGGCTGACGTTAGACTAACGCGATTTTCAGGGGTTCCAAATCTATTGCTGGGCGCGAGCCCTTCCTGACGCATCAAGTACCGGAGAGCCTGATGGCGAACGAAGTCGTCGATCATGGCCGCCGCCGGTTTCTCACAGCTGCCACTTCGGTGGTGGGCGGTGTGGGAATCGTCTCGGCAGCCGTGCCCTTCATCAAGTCGTGGGAACCCAGCGCGCGCGCCAAGGCCGCCGGAGCACCGGTCACCCAATCCCTCAAGAAGATCGAACCCGGCCAGCAGCTGATCGTCGGCTGGCGCAGCCTGCCGGTGTTCATCGTCAACCGCACGCCGGAGCAGCTGGCCACGCTGCCGAAGCAGGATCCGCGCCTCGTCGACCCGAAGTCCGACGGCGCCTCCGCCACCCAGCAGCCCAAGTACGCGCAGAACGAGACCCGCTCGATCAAGCCCGAGTGGCTGGTGATGGTCGGCATCTGCACCCACCTGGGCTGTGTGCCGAACTACGTGGGCGAGATCAAGCCTGAGCCGTTCGACCCGAACTGGCAGGGCGGCTACTACTGCCCCTGCCACCACTCGCGCTACGACATGGCGGGCCGCGTGTACCAGGGCGTGCCCGCGCCGAAGAACATGGAAATCCCGCCGTACCACTTCATCGACGACACGACCGTGCAGATCGGCGTGGGTCCGGAGGGAGCAGCGTAATGGCCAACGTATTCGCAAGCATCGGCGAGTGGGTCAACGAGCGTGCGCCGGGCCTCGCGCCCGTGTACCGCAAGCACATGACCGAGTACTACGCGCCGAAGAACTTCAACCTCTGGTACTACTTCGGCTCGCTGGCGCTGCTGGTTCTCGTCAACCAGATCGTCACCGGCATCTTCCTCACGATGAACTACAACCCGAGCGCGGCCGGCGCCTTCGACTCGGTGCAGTACATCATGCGCGACGTGGAGTGGGGCTGGCTGATCCGCTACATGCATTCCACCGGCGCGTCGCTGTTTTTCGTGGTGGTGTTCCTGCACATGTTCCGCGGCATCATGTACGGCTCGTACAAGAAGCCGCGCGAGCTGGTGTGGCTGCTCGGCATGCTGATCTTCCTGGTGCTGATGGCCGAGGCCTTCATGGGCTACGTGCTGCCGTGGGGCAACATGTCGTTCTGGGGCGCCAAGGTGATCGTGTCGCTGTTCGGCACCATCCCGGTGATCGGCAGCCATCTGGTCGAGTGGATCATGGGCGACTTCCTGCCCGCCGACGCCACGCTGAACCGCTTCTTCGCGCTGCACGTGATCGCGTTGCCGATCGTGCTGCTGCTGCTGGTGGTGCTGCACCTGGCGGCGCTGCACGAGGTGGGTTCGAACAACCCCGACGGTGTGGACGTGAAGCACGGCCCCGAGGGCAACCGCTGGAGCCCGAGCGCGCCCACGGACGGCATCCCGTTCCACCCGTACTACACGGTGAAGGACCTGGCCGGGGTGGGCTTCTTCCTGATCGTGGCGGCCTTCATCATCTTCTTCGCGCCGACCTTCGGTGGCTGGTTCCTGGAGCACGACAACTCGATCGCGGCGAACAACCTGCTCACCCCGGCCGAGATCAAGCCGGTGTGGTACTTCACCCCGTTCTACGCGATCGTGCGCATGATTCCGTCGTTCGCTGGCACCGCCGTATGGGGCGTGCTGGCGATGTTCGGCGCGATCGTGGTGCTGTTCCTGCTGCCGTGGTTCGACCGCGGCCAGGTCAAGTCGATCCGCTACCGCGGCACCGGCTACAAGGTGGCGCTGACGTTGTTCGTGATTGCGTTCCTCAGCCTCGGTGCGGTGGGCGCCGGCCTCGTCGCCGAGGCGATCCCGGCTTGGTTCGGCAACGTCGACGTGACTGCGTGGGAGAACGCGTTCGGCCGCCTGATGACGCTGATCTACTTCGGCTTCTTCGCGTTCCTGTGGGCCTATACCTATTTCGGCTGGGAAAAGACCAAGCCGGTTCCGGATCGGGTGACGATGCATGACTAAGCCGACGCTCTTGATGAAACGGATCCTTCCCGCGGTCGCGCTGACCCTGGGCCTGCTGTTCGCCGGCCAGCCGGCGGCGCATGCCGAGGGCGAAGGCCAGCTGATGGCGTCGGGCTCCAACGTGCGCGACCAGGCCTCGCTGCAGCGCGGCGCCAAGCTGTTCTTCAACTACTGCGTGGGCTGCCACTCGCTGAAGTACATGCGCTACTCGCGCATCGCCGACGACCTCGGACTGACCGAGCAGCAGGTGATGCAGAACCTCAACTTCACCGGTGCCAAGTTCGACGATCCCGTGATCTCGCACATGCCGGCAGAGGACGCGACGAAGTGGTTCGGCAAGGACCCGCCGGACCTGTCACTGGAGGTGAGCGCGAAGACCGCCGACTGGGTCTACACCTACCTCAACACCTTCTACCTCGACCCGAAGAGCCCGATCGGCTGGAACAACACCACCCTGCAGAACGCGGCCATGCCGTTCCCGCTGTGGGAGCTGCAGGGCCAGCAGACCGCGGTGATGAAGCCCGGCACCAGCGAGGTGGAGAAGCTCGAGCTGGCCCATCCCGGCAAGCTGACCCCGGCCCAGTACCAGCAGGCGACGCGTGACCTGGTGAACTTCCTGGAGTACGTTTCGGAACCGGCGGCCCTGCAGCGACATCATTACGGTGTCTGGGTGGTGCTTTTCCTGGCGCTGTTCACGCTGCTGGCCTACCTGCTCAAGAAGGAATACTGGAAAGACGTCCACTGATTTCCGGGAGAAACAACCACTGGATGTGGCGACCTTCCCGGTCGCCGCATCCGTGCAACCGCAACAGGGAATACCGCGCATGGTTCCAAGCGCCCGCTCGCGCACCGCACTCACCCTCTACACCACGGCCGATGACATCCAGTGTCACCGCGCCCGGCTGGTGCTGGCCGCCAAGGGCGTCAGCTACGAGCGGGTACTGGTGGATCCGGGTAAGCCGCCGGAGGACCTGCTCGACCTCAACCCCTACGGCAGCACGCCGACCCTGGTCGACCGCGACCTCACCCTGTACGACGCCAGCGTGGTGTGCGAATACCTCGACGAGCGCTACCCGCATCCGCCGCTGATGCCGATCGACCCGCTTTCCCGCGCGCGGCTGCGCGTGGCGGCGGTGCGCATCGAGAAGGATTGGCTGACCGAGGTCGAGACCATCCGCGCCGGCGGCCGTGCCGCCGAGCCGGCGCGCAAGCGCCTGCGTGCCCACCTGCTGGCTGCACTGCCGCTGTTCAAGGCGGCGAAGTTCTTCCTCAATCCCGAGATGAGCCTGGCCGATTGCCTGGTGGCGCCGGTGGTATGGCGACTGCCGTGGCTGGGCGTGGACCTGGGGCGCGAGGGCAAGCCGATCGTCGACTACGGCGAGCGCCTGTTCCACAGCCAGGGTTTTGCGCGCAGCATGACCGAGCAAGAAAAGGCCATGCGACCCTGATGAGCGAAGTGACCCACCCGATGAGCTCCAACCGCCCGTACCTGCTGCGGGCGATCTACGACTGGATCAGCGACAACGGCCTGACGCCGTACCTGCTGATCGATGCCACTGCCGAGGGCGTGCGCGTGCCGCCGCAGGTGGTGAAGAACGGCCAGGTGGTGCTCAACATCGCGATGCGCGCGGTGGCGAACCTGGAGCTGGGCAACGACTGGATCGGCTTCTCCGCACGCTTCTCCGGCGTCAGCCAGGTGGTGCGCATCCCGGTCGGCGCGGTACTCGCGCTGTACGCCCAGGAGAACGGGCAGGGCATGATGTTCCCGGCCGACGAGGAAGGCGGCGACACGCCGCCACCCGCACCGGCGCCCGACGAGCCGCCGTCCGGCCAGGGCGGCAACGGCGACGACAAGCCCAAGCGCGGCGCGCCGTTCCTGCGGGTGATCAAGTAGGCGCGGCTTCAGCCGCGATACGCGTGCTCAGTGCAAGGTGTTGCCGCCGGAACGACGGCGCGGTCGCAACGGCACCACATTGCTGCCCGGCGCGGACTCGTCCGGATGATCGGCCGCCGGTTCGACCGGCGCAGCGGTCGTGCGAAGTGATTCCATGCCGATGGCCGGCATCTCCGCTGCTGCCGCGGACTCCGGTGGCGTGAGCACCACGGTGGGAAGCCGCAGTTCGCTCAGCGTGCTGCCAAGCATCCACAGCGTGCCCTGTTCGCGGTCCGCGCCGTCGATGCTCACCTCGAAACCGTAGCAGCGCTCCAGCCGGCGCCGGCCGGCCACGCGGCGCAGGCGCAGCGCGCGCAGGCCCACGGTCTCGTCCAGCAGTTGCAGGCCGTAGCGCTCGCATTGAAGCTTCGCCTCGGCGGCCGCGCGCTCGCGCGCCGCGCTCAGTTTCAGCCACAGCCCGATCACGGCGATCAGCGCCAGCAGCACCAGCAGGTCGTTGACGTTGCCCATGTCCCGCAGTGTGTGGGCGGTGAGGTCGGTGCGCAAGCCGGATGCAGGGGCCTACGGGGCTTTCAGTCCAGGCGCAACCGCAGCGACAGGTCGACCACGTGGACGTGCTTGGTCAGCGCGCCCACCGAGACGTAGTCGACGCCGGTACGCGCGTAGGTGCCGATGGTGTCGAGGTCGACATTGCCGGACACCTCCAGCGGCACGCGTCCGGCGGTGAGCTGCACCGCCTCGCGCATCAGCGGCACGCTGAAGTTGTCGAGCATGATGCGGTCCACGCCGGCGGCGAGCGCCTGCTGCAGCTCGTCCAGGTCCTCCACCTCGACCTCGAGCAGCAGGCCGGGATGCAACCGGCGCGCGGCCGTCGCCGCCGGGGCGATGCCGCCGGCGGCGATGATGTGGTTTTCCTTGACCAGGATCGCGTCGTACAGGCCGATGCGGTGGTTGTGGCCGCCACCGCAGCGCACCGCGTACTTCTGCGCCAGGCGCAGGCCGGGTACGGTCTTGCGGGTGTCGAGCACGCGCGTGCCGGTGCCCGCCACGGCAGCCACGTAGGCGGCGGTGGCGGTGGCGGTACCGGACAGCAGCTGCAGGAAGTTAAGCGCCGAGCGTTCGGCGCTGACCAGCGAACGGGCATGACCGGAGAGCCGGCAGATCACCGTGCCGGGCGCCACGCGTTCGCCATCGTGCGTCTGCCACTCGATGCGCACCGCCGGGTCCATGCGCCGGAAGCAGGCGTCGAACCATGGCGCGCCGGCGATCACCGCGTCGTCGCGGCAGGTAAGCGCGGCCTCGGCCACGGTGTCGGCCGGCAGCAGCGCAGCGGTGGCGTCGCCCGTGCCGAGATCTTCGGCGAAGGCGCGTTCCACATCGGAAGCAATCAGTTCGGCAGGCGGCGGATCGAACGGGAACCTGGAATTCATTCGGTGTCCGTGCTGGGGTGGGGTGCGTCGGGCTGGCGCAGGCGGCTGACGATGGCGCTCATCGCGCGGTCGAACAGCGCATTGGTGGCCAGCACCTGGGCGTGGCCGCCGGCCAGCAGCACGGCCAGTTCCTGTGGCGCGTAATCGGCCACCTTCAGGCCGCGCCGGTTGACGAACAGGTAGCGGCCGCTCATCGGGCTGATCCACGACAGCTTGGCGCGCACCATCGGCTCGTCGGGCAACTGGAACTCCAGCCAGACGCCGGGCTGCAGCGCTTCCACCTGCTGCCATTCGGGACTGTCGGTGGCGACCGGCACGCTTTCCTCAGGCAGCTCGTCCTGCTCGGCCGGTGGCTCGACGATGGGTTGGATGCTTTCCGGGATCGCGGCGACGGCGGCAGCGGCGACTTCGGCGGCCGGCACGGTGCCGTGCGACGGTTCGCCCAGCTGCTGGCCGTACCAGTCGCGCAGTTGCGCCAGCAGACGCTCGATGTCCTGCGGTTGGAACGCCACGTTGACCAGACCCTGGCGCAGCGCGCGCTCGATGCCGGGCAGCAGCTGGCGCAGCTGCTGGCGTGCGGTGGCGTCCTGCGCCGGCCGGGTGCTGGCGATGAAGTCGTCCACGAAGCGCAGGGCGTCGCGGAACTCGCCGGAATCCTCGCCCTGGCGCAGCAGCACCAGCACCAGGTGGTTGGCCCAGGCGCGCGCCAGCACTTCGTGCACCAGCGGCGGCAGCTTGCGGCCGTCGATGCGCTCGACGATCTCGCGGGCGGCGCGGCGACGCGCCTGCTCCAGCTTCTCGCGGCCGCGGGTGGATTCGGCCACGCGCTGCTCGGCCAGCTCGGAACGGCGCCGGTTGGTCTCGTGGAACTGCTGCAGATCCAGCAGCAGACGCTCGAAGATGCCGAGGTCGTCGTCGAACTCGTGCAGCAACTGGTCGACGATGGCCTTGACCTTGTCGTGCAGGCGGCCGTCGCGGTCGGATTCCGGCGACCAGCCCTTGGCCTGCTCGGCCAGTGCGTCGAGCAGGCGGCGCGCCGGGTGCTGGCGGTGCGCGAACATTTTGCGGTCGAGGATCGCCGCCTTGAGATAGGGGATCTGCAGCCGCGCCAGCATTACCTGCATCTCGGCCGGCAGGGTGTCGTCCTCGAGGATGAACTCGAACAGCATGCCGACCAGGTCGATGGTGTCCTCGTCGATGCTGGAGACATGGCTGGGCCGTGCGCCGCGCAGCGCGCCGAGCTGGCCCAGCAGCTGTTCCTTCAGTTGCGCCACGGCCTCGCGGTCGAAGCTGCCGCTGCCGCTCACCATGGATGGCGCCGCGATGCCGCCGGCCGCCAGCTGGGTCTGCAGCACGCTGAGCGCGCCCAGCAGTTCGCCGACGGAGGGCGGCGGGCCGCCGGCGTCACCGGCCTGGGCGAGCGACGGCGCAACGGCGCCGCGCCGTGCGACGAACAGGCTGTGCAGGGTCTGCAGCAGTTCGGCAGCCGCGGGATCGGTGACCTCGTCCGCGC
>DATEKS010000154.1:0-20979 GCA_035277325.1 Rhodanobacter sp. | reverse complement strand
TGGCGCGAGGCGATCGGCAGGGGGGCGCCGGCGCTGAACCCGGCCGGGTCGATGTCCGCGCCCACGCGCAGCTGCACCCGGAAACGGCGATCAGGAATGCGATACCAGGGTTGCCCCTTGGTCAGCGTGGGCGGATCGACGCTGATGAACACCGGCGTCACCGTGCGCGCACCGCGCAGCGCGATGGCGGCCGCGCCGCGGTGGAACCGCGGCGACTCGCCGGGCACGGTGCGCGTGCCTTCCGGAAACACGATCAGGCACTGCCCCTCGCGCAGCACGCCGGCGGCGCGCTCAAGCATGTCCATGCTGCCGTCGTTGCCGATGTATTGCGCGGTGCGCACCGGGCCGCGTGTGCACGGGTTGCGGAACAGGCTCTGCTTCACCACGCAGTTCGCGTCGCGGATTTGCGAGCCCAGGAACACCACGTCGATCAGCGAGGGGTGGTTCGCCACCACCAACTGGCCGGGGCGGCCCAGCCGCTCGGCGCCGTCGATCGCGAAGTCCAGCACGCGGCTGCGGTACATGAACTGCACGTGCAGGTGGAAGGCGCGGCTGATCGCGGCACGTGCGCGCCGGCGCCGCGCGGCGGCATCGCCGGGCAGGCAGGCCAGCAGCGGCAGGATCAGCACGCGCAGCAGCAGGCCGCCGAGGCCGAACAGCACGAAGCTGGCGCCGGTGGCCACGAGACGCCAAGCCCAGGCGTCGCGACGTTGGTTCAGCGGATACGTTGCCAGTTCCATCGGCGGGTCTTCCAGGTGTGTTGAAACGTGTTTTCGCGGATGAGCAGGGCGCGCAGGAAATCCAGCGCATGCGGCCAGGCGCAGGGGAGCGCGCTGTCGCCGCGTGCCTGTTCCAGCCGCCAGTCGCTGCCTGCCGATGTTGCCGTGTCGGTTTTCCCCAGTCGCAGTGCCACAGCATAGGAGAACGGCACATCCGCGATCCACTGCGCATAGATGGCTGGCGGCAGCTCCTCGGCCACCACCACCAGGGCCGATGGTGCGCCAGCGGCCAGCTGCAGCGCGCCTTCCAGCAATGCATGCTCGAAGGTGTCGGCCTCGCCGGCGATGGCCGCGGATTCGCCGCGCTGGCCGCGCAGGATCGACCACTGGCCTGCGATCGCGTTGTGCACCGACAGGCCGAACTGGGTGGGCGACAACGGCTGGCCGTCGACGATGTCGGAGAGCAGGGCCAGCGTCTGCGGCGTTTCGCCGTGGCGCGAGCCGAATACGAAGGGCAGTTGCTCGCCCTCGCCGCACAAAGGCCAGGCGGTTTCCAGCGTCATCCGCGCCAGCCGGCCGAGGCGCCGCCGTTGCATGGCGGGCAGGAAGGCGCAGGCCGGTTGCGCCTGCGCGTCGTCGGGCAGGACGTGCGGCTCCTGCGCCCAGGCCTGCCAGTCCGCCGTGCTTTCCAGCCCCGGCGCCCAGGCGCACCAGTCTTCGAGTCGGAACGCGATCATGCGGCGACTTCCGCGTGGCGGCGGAACAGCAGCGCGGCGCAACTGCCGCCGAAGCCGAAGCTGTTGCTGAGCGCGGCATCGATGCGCTGCTCGCGGTTCGCGGCGAGCAGTGGCGCGTCGGCGAAGGTGGGATCGGGGTCGTCCAGCGACGCACCGGCGGCGAGGAAGTCGTGCTCCAGCATCAGCAGGCAGGCGATGGCATCCAGCGCACCGGCGGCGCTGGGCGCATGGCCTAGCAGGCCCTTGATCGAGGAGAGCGGCGGCACCGCCGCGCCACGTTCGGCGAACACGCCGGCGATGGCCTGCCATTCGGCGAGGTCGCCCTGCGTGCCGCAGGCGTGTGCATTGATGTAATCGGGCAACGTGCCAGCCCGCTCCAGGGCCTGGCGCAGCGCGCGGGCGATGCCGTCTGTGCCGGCGACGACCATGTTGGCCGCGTCGGTGGCGCTGCCGTAGCCGGCGAGTTCCGCGAGCACGCGGGCACCGCGCGCTCGCGCGTGCTCCAGCGATTCCAGCACCAGCACACCGGCGCCCGCAGCCAGCGCGAAGCCGTCGCGCTCGCGGTGGAACGGGCGCAGCGCGTGCGTCGGCTCGGTCTGCGGTGACAGCGCGCCCATCGCGTCGAACCACATCGCGGTGCTGGGGTGCAGCTCCTCGGCGCCGCCGGCGATCACCACGTTCTGCCGGCCGAGCTGGATCAGCTCCATCGCATGGCCGATCGCGTGCGCCGAACTGGTGCAGGCCGAGCTGAGCGTGTAGCTGCTGCCGCCGACGCCGAAGGCTTGGGCGAGACCGGCCGACAACGCACTGCTCATGCCGCGCGGCACCAGGAAAGGCGACAGCTTCGCGATGCCGCGGGCGCGGTGGTTTTGCAGCGCTTCCTCGTGTTCGCTGAGCGCCGCGCCACCACCCAGCACCAGGCCGCAATCGGCTCCAGCGAGGCGTGTGGCTGGTAGGCCGGCCTGCGCCAGCGCCTCGTTCGCCGCGTGCCAGGCGTACAGCGCCGGGGGCGGGAGGAAGCGGCGCAGCTTGCGCGGCGGCTCCGGTGGCAGCGCAGCCTCGTCCACCGGGCCGCCCACGCTGCCGCGCATGCCCAGTGCGGCGAAGGCGTCCATGCGGCGCAGGCCGTGGCGGCGCGTATGCAGCGCATCGAGCAGGGCGGCGATGCCCGTACCCACGCAGCTCACCGCACCCATGCCGGTAACCGCCACGCGCGGCAGGCCGTTGGCGTCGCGCAAACGCATCAAGCGATCGCCTTGAAGATCAGCGAGGTGTTGATGCCGCCGAACGCGAAGTTGTTGTTCATCACCACGTCGGTGGCGACGCTGCGGCCTGTGCCCGTGAGGTAATCCAGCTCGGCGCAGTCGGGTGCGCGTTCGTCGAGGTTGAGCGTGGGCGCGAACCAGCCCTCGCGCATCATCGCGATCGCCCACCACGATTCCAGCGCACCGCAGGCGCCGAGGGTATGGCCCACGTAGCTCTTCATCGCGCCGACCGGCACGCGCGCGCCCAGCACCTCGGCCGTGGCGTGGCTCTCGGCGACGTCGCCGCGGTCGGTGGCGGTGCCATGGGCGCTGACGTAGCCGATGGCGCCGGCCGGCAAGCCTGCGTCGTCCAGCGCGAGGCGCATCGCCACCGCCATCGTCTCGGCCGTGGGCTGGGTGATGTGGGCGCCGTCGGAGTTGCAGCCGAAGCCGACCACCTCCGCGTGGATCGTGGCGCCGCGCGCCTTCGCGTGCTCGTATTCCTCGAGCACCAGCGTGGTGGCGCCTTCGCCGACGACGAGGCCGTCGCGCTTCGCGTCGAACGGACGCGGCGTGAGCTGCGGTTCGTCGTTGCGCGTGCTGGTGGCGAACAGCGTGTCGAACACCGCGGCGCCGGGGCCGGAGAGCTCCTCGGCGCCGCCGCACAGCATCAGTTTCTGCTTGCCGTAGCGGATCGCCTCGTAGCCGTAGCCGATCGCCTGGCTGCCCGAGGTGCAGGCGCTGGAGGTGGGGATGACGCGGCCCTTCAGGCCGAAGAACACGCCCACGTTCACCGCCGTGGTGTGCGCCATGGTCTGGATGTAGCTGGTGGCGGTGATGCCTTGCATCGAGCCGGTTTCCAGCATGCGCCCCACCACCCGCACCGGCTCCACGCTGCCACCGGAAGAACCGTAGGCCACGCCCATGCGGCCGTCGCGGATAGCCGCGTCGTCGAGCAGGCCGGCGTCGCGCAGCGCATGCTCGCTGGCGGCCACCGCGAGCTGCGAGACGCGGCCCATCGAGCGGGTCTTCTGGCGTGGCCAGGGCGGCGGCGCGAAGTCGTCCACCGGGCAGCCGAGGCGGCCGTTCAGTGCGTCGAAGTAGTCCCATTCGTGCATGCGGCGCACCGCGTTGCGACGCGTGCGCAGGCGCGCGGAAATCGTGGCCCAGTCGTGGCCCAGCGGCGTGATGCCGCCCATGCCGGTGACGACGACGCGTTTCATCGTGGGAGTCTCGCAGTGGTGTCCGTGGTGGCCCGGCTTGCCGGCACCAGCAGCGCGGTGAGGCCGATGCCCAGCAGCAGGGTGAGGCCGAAGTCGCGCAGCGCCGGCATCGAGCTCAGCGCCAGCAGGCCGAAGGAAAGCAGGGCGGTGAGCGCGGAAAGCAGCACGCTGGCGTACATCGCGCCGGGCCGGTCGGCGGTATGCGGTTCGCCTTCGTGCAGGAATACCGCGTAGTTCGCGCCCACGCCCAGCACCAGCATCAGCGCCATCCAATGGAACAGGGTCAGCGGCTGGTCGAGATAGCCCAGCGCAGCGAGGGTGAGCGCGATGCCCAGCACCGGCGGTGCCAGCACGCGCGGCGCGCGGCGCCAGCCGTAGCGCCAGCCGAACACCGGCACGATCAGCAGCACCGCGGCGAGCAGCCACACACTGGCGTAGCCGCGGTAGCGGCCGAACAGGCTGGACACGCTGGCCGGCTTGTCCACCAGCTGCACGCCGGGCAGGCCGGCGGTGGCCTGCGCGAGCAGCGCGTCGTCCCCGCTGCCCTGCGGCAGCACCAGCGAGGCGCAGCCCTGCGCGCCGCACCCCATCCACAGCTGGCGGAACGGGGTGGACAGCGGCGTCTTCAGCCAGTCGTCCAGTTGCAGCGGCGAGCCGGGCCAGGCGGCGAGGTACGCGTCGATGGCAGCCGCACGGAAACCTGCATCGGCAAGCACCTGGCGCAGGCGTGCCGGATCGTCGAACAGTCGGGCGAGCAGGGCGTGGTCCCGCGCCTGCCGCGCCTGCGAAGGCACCATGCCCGCCAGGCCGAGCCAGGCTTCCAGCTTGCCGTCATCGACCTGTGTTTGCAGGCGTGCTTCCAGCGCTTCCTCGCGCTGCAGGGTTTGCTCGCTGTTCTTGCCCTGCACCAGATAGAACTGGCTGCCGTTGCCCAGGCCGGTGATCTCTCGGATCTGCGCTTCCTGCGCGGTGAGCGCGGCGGGCTGGGCAATCAGGCGATGCACGTCGTCGTCGTGGTGCAGCCGCATCCAGCCGGGCAGGGCGACCAGCAGCAACAGCAGCGCCGCCAGCGTGCCGCGCCAGCCGTGTGCCGGCCGGGCCAGCGCGAGCTGCAGAGCGAGTGCGCCGCGCACCAGCTCGGGCGTCATCGGTTTCGACGGACGTCGCAGCAGGGCGGGCAGCAGCCAGAACACGCTGAGGCAGGCGGCGCTCATGCCGCCGATCGCGAACACCGCCATCTGGCGCAGCGCGGGAAACGGCACCAGGCCCAGCAGCGCGTAGCCCAGCAGCGAGGTGGCCAGCGCCAGCAGCAGGGCGGGGCGCACCTGGCGCAGGCCGGTGCCGACCTGCCACCGCGCGCCGGCGTTGGCGCGCGCGCTCAGGTACTGGATCGAGTAGTCCACCGCCTCGCCGAGCAATGCCGCGCCGAACACCAGGGTGAGCAGGTAGATCTTGCCGAACACCAGCAGCGTGAGCGTGGTGGCCGCGAGCACGCCCACGGCGGTGGAAAGGAAGGCCAGCAGCAGCGGCCCGGGCGAGCGGAACACGCCGAGCAGCAGCAGGGCGATGCCGATCGAGGAGATCCAGCCCACCATGTGCACGTCGCGTTCGGCGCCGGTGCGTGCGGCGGCGGCGTAGAACACCGCGCCGGTGTGCAGCATCCGCGTGCCGGGGTAGTCGCGTTCGACCTGCGCTTCCGCCTCGTGCAGTGCACCCAGCGCGCGGCGCTGCACGCCGTCGTCATAGGACGAGCCGCGCAGCGTGGCGGTGACCAGCACGTACGTGGCCTTGTCGCGGTGGGCAACCAGCAGGTTGTCCTCCGGCAGCAGTGGCGAGCGGCTCCACGGCTGCTGCGCCAGCCAGTGCTGCAGCCAGCCGAAGGGATCGTCGGCAAGCGGTACGCCCACGCCGGTGAGGAAGGGTTCGTTGAGCCGTTGCGCCAGCGCCTGGGCGGGGTTGTAGCCTGGTTGCGCCAGGGTGTCGCGGTCGGCGTCGGCGAGCAGCCAGTCGCGGTGGGCCAGATAGGGCGCGAGCATCTGTTGCAGGTCGAACGGCGGCAGCTCGGCGGTCACCGTGCCGAACACCTCGTGCGCGGCCAGCGCCTTGCCCAGCGCGCGGGCGGCATCCTTGGCGCGCGCGTCGTCGGTGTTTTCCACCAGCAGCGCCACGCGGTCGCCGTTGGCGTGGGCCAGCCGCTCCACCGCGGCCTCGGCCAGCGGGTTCTGCTCGGTGGCGGGCAGCATGGCCAGCAGATCGGTCTGGATCGGCAGCGAGCCGCGGCCGAACAGCAGGTACGCTCCCAACGCGGCGACCAGCAGGGTGGCGACGGCGAACAGTCCGGCGCGCAGCTTGAGCGTGCGCGGCGTCATGGCAGGCCGAGCGCGCGCTTTTCCAGCGCGGTCGGCGCGCCGGCGTCGCGGGTATGGGCGAAGCGGATCTCGGTGCGGGCGCCGTCCTGCATGGCGATGGTGATGCCTTGCAGGTAGTCGTCGCCTTGCAGCTCGATGCTGCCAAGCATGCGCGCCACGCGTTCCTGCTTCGGCACGAAGCGCAGCGCCCACTGCCCGGGCGTGCCGCTGGCCTCGACGCTGAATTGGCGCAACGCCTCGTCCATCTTGCCGCCCAGCATGCCCTGCAGCATCTGCGAGACCTGGCTGACACCGCGTTCGCTGCGCATGGAATGGGCGTTGCCGTCGGCGTCGATGCGCGCGGTGCGGTTGCCGGTGAGCGCGAGGGTTTCCTGGTAGGGCGAAACGGTCTGCCACAGCATGCCGTGGCCCAGCACGAACAGCAGCCGGCCCTGGCTCACCTGCGGCTTGTCCAGCGCGGGATTGCTGCGGGTCTGGGTGAAGTCGGCGCGCACCGCGGCATGCCTACCGAGTTCTGCCAGCACGTTCTGCAGCAGGGCGTTGTCCGCCTGCGCACGCGCGAACGGCGCGAGGCAACACAGCAACAGCAGAAGCATCAGGCGACGCATGCGTTTTCTCCACGGAAGCGGCGCCACAACAGTCGCGGCGCCCGGGGCAGCATGCCAAGCAACAGCCGCGTGTGCATCGCCGAGATGCGCAGGTTGTCGCGGAACATGCGGAAGTGGGACAAGCCGTTCGCCGGATAGATCACCCGGGTCGGCAGGTTGACCACCGGCATGCCGCGCCAGACCAGCCGCACCGCGATCTCGGTGTCGAAGTCCATGCGCGCGGGCGGCGGCTTGCGTGCGAGCTCGGCGCAGACGGCGCCCAGCGGGTACAGGCGATAGCCGCACATCGAGTCGCGGATCGCCAGCGACAGGGTTTCCAGCCACACGCAGACGTGGGTGACGTAGCGGCCGTACAGCCGCGCCCGCGGCACGCTGGCGTCGTAGACCGGCGCGCCGCAGACCAGTGCCCCGGGGTACCGGCGCGCCTCGGCGATGAAGCGCGGCGCATCGGTGGTGTCGTGCTGGCCGTCGGCGTCGATCTGCAATGCATGCGTGTAGCCCTCGGCATGCGCGGCACGCAGGCCGGCGTCGAGCGCGCGGCCCTTGCCCTGGTTGTGCGGCAGTCGCAGCAGTTGCACGTCGTCGGTGTCGCGCACCAGCGCGTCAAGCACCTCGCGCGTGGCGTCGTCGCTGCCGTCGTCGACGATCAGCACGGGCAGGCCATGGGCGCGCAGCGCCTGCACGGTGCGCCCGATGGTGCCGCCGTGGTTGTAGATCGGGATCAGCGCGCAGGGGGCGAAGTGGCCGTGGGCGTCCGGCATGGCCGGGCTCAGCGTTCGAGCAGGCCGCGCACGGTACCCACCACGTCGCCCACGGTACGCACGTTCTTGAAATCCTCCGGCTTGATGCGCATGCCGGTCATCTCCTGCACCTGGATCGCCAGGTCCACCGCGTCGATGCTGTCCAGGCCAAGGTCGGTGAACAGGTGGGCGGACGGCGTGACGCGCGCCGGATCGATCTCGAAGGTGTCGCGCAGCACATCGCGCAGACGTCCGAGGATGTCCGTGTCGCTGATGTCGGCTGCCAGGATGGTGCTCATATCGCGTTCTGCTCTCGTTGTTCCGTGCGTGTCGTGATGCCTTCCGGGGCGGTTGTTTCCGTGCGGGATGGCCGGGCGTCGACGGCGACGCTCGCCCCGGGCCGGCATTGGCGATGCCAGTCTCCCCGACGAGATGGTTCCCCTGTGTCGCGGACGCCGGCCAGGCCGGCTGCCGCTACCTCGCACAGTGTAACAGAGCCCTGCCGGGGCCCAGGCATGACGGACGACAGGGCGGGCGGCAACGAAAAGGCCGCCTTGCGGCGGCCCCTCGTGGAAATCCGGGCGATGCGACCGACCGGATGCCGGCCGCGCCTGGCTCACTGGCCGCGCATGCGACCCTGGAAACGGGTGCCGCCGTTGCCCATGTGCGGCAGCTTGATCTTGCCGATCGCGCTGATGCGCTCCTCGGCGAGACGGTCGGCGGCCTTGTAGGTGGGCACGTTCTGGGTCTTGCTGATCTCGAAGATGCGGCCCAGGTTGTAGTAGATCGTGCGCATCATGCGCATGGCGCGCTCGCGGTTGTAGCCGTCGATCTCCAGCGACACGTTCATCACGCCGCCGGCGTTGACCGCATAGTCCGGTGCGTACAGTACGCCGCGGCGCTGCAGCTCGTCGCCGATGGCGTCGGTGGCCAGCTGGTTGTTGGCGGCGCCGCAGATGATCTTCGCCTTGATGCGGTCGATGGTCTGCTCGTTGACGGTGCCGCCCAGCGCGCACGGCGAGTACACGTCAGCATCCACATCGTAGATTTCGTCCAGACCCACGGCCTCGCAGCCCAGCTCGTCGACGCAGCGCTGCACGGCATCCTTGTTGATGTCGGTGACGAACACCTTGGCGCCTTGCTCGCGCAGCAGCTTGATGAACTCGCTGCCGACATGGCCGCAGCCCTGCACGGCGAAGCTGTACTTGCCCACGTCCTCGTTGCCGTGCTTGAAGTTCAGCGCGGCCATCAGGCCCTGCAGGGTGCCGAACGCGGTGAACGGCGAGGGATCGCCCGAGCCGCCGTGCACCTGGTGCACGCCGGTCACGTACTCGGTCTCGCGGAACACGTATTCCATGTCGTTGACGTCGATGCCCACGTCCTCGGCCGTGATGTAGCGGCCGTTGAGCGAGTTGACGAAGCGGCCGAACGCGCGGAACAACGCCTCGGACTTGTCTTTGCTCGGATCACCGATGATCACCGCCTTGCCGCCGCCCAGGTTCAGGCCGGCCACGGCGTTCTTGAAGGTCATGCCGCGCGACAGGCGCAGCACGTCGTTCACGGCTTCCTGCTCGGTCTTGTACGGCCACATGCGCAGGCCGCCGAGCGCAGGGCCCAGCACCGTGTTGTGGATCGCGATGATGGCCTTCAGGCCGGCGTCCTTGTTGTGGCAGAAGACGACTTCTTCGTGACCGGTGTGGGCGATGGTTTCGAAAATCATTGGTACGGCGACTCCATGGAAAGGTGCCCGCAGGCACCCAGGACGACGGCATCGCAGCGATGGCCGCCGGGGAACAGCAACTGCACGAATGCGCCGCCCCGAACGGGCCGGAGCGGCGAACCAAGTCGAACATTCTAGTACGGCGCCCTGCGCGGGCCGTGCGGCGGCGCAGCAAGACGCCAGCGCACGCTTCAAGCGTGCGCTGGCGTCGACTTGCTCAGAACCGCCAGTCGAAGCTGCCGCGGAAGCCGCTGTCCATCGCATGGTGGGCGGCCTGTCCCTGCCAGGACAGGTCGAACGAGGCGTGCTTTGCCAACTGCACGGTGAGGCCGGCATCGGCGGCCAGTGCGTTGCGGGCGATCGGCAGGCCTTCCGCTACGAATGGAGCACCGCCGGCGAACATCATCGACGTGGCGGTGTCGGTGCGGCCGTAGGCGCGGCGCCAGCCCAGCATGGCGTGCAGGCTCAGCGTCTGGTTGCCGTGGAACGGAAAGCCGGCGGAGGCCCGTGCGCGTGCAGGTGCACGTAAGCGGCCTGAGCGAAGGGTTCCAGCGTGGCGTGCTTGAAGGTGAAGAGGTAGCTGGCCTCGCCGAACAGCTTGGCGGTGTTGGCGTCGTAGCGGCTCAGTTCATGCCCGAGCAGGTCATGCCCATCAGGCCGGGCACTGCGCGCTCCCTCCGGCCTCAGGGCGGGACTCTCGTCCATCGGGGTCCAGACGTTTGGACGGCGGGAAATTGAAATGCGGACATCGATGCCGGGTGCGCAGACGCGGGGGAGTCGCCAGTGGCCACGGGCAGAGCGGGGCGGGGGCGCAGAAAGACGAAGGGCCCGGCGATGCCGGGCCCTTCGTCTTCGATTCGGTGGTGGGCGGTACAAGGATCGAACTTGTGACACCTGCCGTGTGAAGGCAGTGCTCTACCGCTGAGCTAACCGCCCGCCGGGAGCGCGCAAATATACGGGTTGGCGGTGGCGAGGTCAACCGGGGGCGGGGCGCTCGCGTAGAATGCGTGGCTCTCACGCCGACCGGTTTGCGCCATGCCCCACGATCTTGCCCATGCCCTGCAGGCCCTGCAGCATTTCGAACTCACGCCGTGGAAGGTGGTGGGTTTTGCGGGCACGCTGATGTTCACCAGCCGCTGGTTCGTGCAGCTGTACTACACGCGCAAGCACAAGCGGGTAGTGATGCCGCTGTCGTTCTGGTGGTTGTCCGTGTGCGGCAGCACGCTGCTGCTGCTGTACTTCGTGTTCGGCAAGAACGATTCGGTGGGCATCATCTCCAACTTCTTCCCGGTGTTCGTGTCGGTCTACAACCTGGTGGTGCACCTGCGCCACCGCAAGAACAGCCTGGGTGACGACGTGGCGGCGTGAGCCGCGGGGCGTTGAAAGCGGTCTGGTATAGCGCGATCCATGGATGGTTAATCGGAGGCAGGACCGGAAGGCCCTTTCGCGGTGAAGCACCCGGCTGCGGCCCTTCGACTCCGGTCCTGCGGCCTACGCCCAGGGTGAACGGCGAAGGCAGCGACTAATCCGGGTCATAGTCGAGGTTCGAAGCCAGCCAGCGCTCGGCTTCCGCCAGCGTCCAGCCCTTGCGCTTCGCGTAATCCTCCACCTGCTCGCGGCTGAGCCGGCCGACTACGAAGTACTGGCTGCCCGGGTGCGAGAAGTACCAGCCGGACACGGCGGCGGCGGGGTACATCGAAAAGCCTTCGGTGAGTTCGATGCCGGCATTCCTGGTGGCGTCGAGCAGGCGGAACAGCGTGGTCTTCTCGGTATGGTCGGGGCAGGCGGGGTAGCCGGGGGCCGGGCGGATGCCTTGGTACTGCTCGGCGATCAGCGCCTCGTTGTCCAGCGACTCGTCGGGGACGTAGCCCCAGAACTCGCGGCGCACGCGCTGGTGCATGCGCTCGGCGAAGGACTCGGCGAGGCGGTCGGCCAGCGCCTTGAGGGTGATCGAGGAGTAGTCGTCCAGCTCGGCGCGGAAGCGCTCCAGGTGTTCCTCGATGCCCAGGCCCGCGGTGACCGCGAAGCCGCCGATCCAGTCGGGCTTGCCGAATGCCTTCGGCGCGATGAAGTCGGCGAGGCAGAAGTCGGGGCGCTCGACCGGTTTGTCGGCCTGCTGGCGCAGGTGGTGCAGGGTGGCGAGCGGCTGCGTGCGCGCGGCGTCGGCGTAGATCTCCACGTCGTCGCCGACATTCGCGGCGGGCCAGAAGCCGATCACCGCGCGGGCCTTCAGCCACTTCTCGGCGATGATCCTGTCCAGCATCTTCTGCGCGTCGGCGAACAGCTCGCTGGCCTGCGCGCCCACCACCTCGTCGGTGAGGATGGCGGGATAGTGGCCGGCCAGTTCCCAGGCCTGGAAGAACGGCGTCCAGTCGATCGTCTCGCGCAGTTCGGCGAGGCTGTAGTCGTCGAACACGGTGATGCCGGGCCGCAGCGGCTGCGGCGGCTCGTAGCCGGCCCAGTCGCAGCTGAAGCGCTGTGCGCGTGCCTTCTCCAGCGGCACCAGCTGCTTGCCGGGGCCGCGGTGCTTGTGGCGCTCGCGGATCTCGGCGTATTCGGCGCGCACCTTGGCGAGGAAGCCGTCGACCAGTTCCTTAGAGACCAGCGACTGCGCCACGCCCACCGCGCGCGAGGCGTCCTTCACCCACACGCAGGCGGTTTCGTAGTTCGGCTCGATCTTGATCGCGGTGTGCGCGCGCGAGGTGGTGGCGCCGCCGATCAGCAGCGGGATGTTGAAGTTCTGCCGCTTCATTTCCTTCGCGACGTGGGCCATCTCTTCCAGCGAGGGCGTGATCAGGCCGGAGACGCCGATCATGTCCGCGTTTTCCGCGATCGCGGTGTCGAGGATCTTCTGCGCCGGCACCATCACGCCGAGGTCGACCACCTCGAAGTTGTTGCAGGCGAGCACCACGCCCACGATGTTCTTGCCGATGTCGTGCACGTCGCCCTTGACCGTGGCCATCACGATCTTGCCGTTGCTCTTGCTGGTGTTGCCGCTCAGCTTTTTCTCTTCCTCCATGAAGGGCAGCAGGTAGGCCACGGCCTTCTTCATCACGCGGGCGGACTTCACCACCTGCGGCAGGAACATCTTGCCGGCGCCGAACAGGTCGCCGACCACGTTCATGCCGTCCATCAGCGGGCCTTCGATCACGTCGAGTGTGCGCGTGACGGTCTGGCGGACTTCCTCGGTGTCTTCCACCACGTACTGGTCGATGCCGTGTACCAGCGCATGCTCCAGCCGCTTGCGCACCGGCAGCTCGCGCCAGGCCAGCGCGTTGCCGTTGTCTTGTTCGCGCGCGCCCTTCTTGTGCTTCTCGGCGATCTCCATCAGCCGCTCGGTGGCGTCGGCGCGGCGGTTCAGCACCACGTCCTCCACACGCTCGCGCAGCTCGGGTTCGAGCTCGTCGTAGATGGCGAGCTGGCCGGCGTTGACGATGCCCATGTCCATGCCCGCCTTGATGGCGTGGTAGAGGAACACGCTGTGGATCGCCTCGCGCACGGTGTCGTTGCCGCGGAACGAGAACGACACGTTGGAGACGCCGCCGGAGATGTGCGAATGCGGGAAGCGCTTCTTCAGCTCCTTCGCCGCCGCGATGAAGTTCACCGCGTTGTCGGCGTGCTCCTCGATGCCGGTGGCGATCGGGAAGATGTTGGAGTCGAAGATGATGTCTTCGGGCGGGAAGCCGATCTTTTCGGTGAGCAGCCTGTAGGAGCGCTCGCAGATTTCGAGGCGCCGCGCCACGGTGTCGGCCTGGCCCTGCTCGTCGAAGGCCATCACCACGGTGGCGGCGCCGTAGCGCAGGATCTTCCTGGCCTGTTCCAGGAACACCTCCTCGCCCTCCTTCAGCGAGATGGAGTTCACCACGCCCTTGCCCTGCAGGCATTTCAGGCCGGCCTCGATCACGCTCCAGCGCGAGGAGTCGACCATCACCGGAATGCGCGCGATGTCGGGCTCGGCGGCGATCAGGTTGAGGAACCGCACCATCGCCGCCTCGGCGTCGAGCAGGCCCTCGTCCATGTTCACGTCGAGGATCTGCGCGCCGCTCTCCACCTGCTGGCGCGCGACTTCCACCGCTTCGTCGTAGCGGTCTTCCTTGATCAGCTTCTTGAACTTCGCCGAACCGGTGACGTTGGTGCGCTCGCCCACGTTGACGAACAGCAGATCTGGGGTGATGACCAGCGGTTCGAGGCCGGAGAGACGGGTGTGGCGGGTGGTCATGCTTTTGCTCTTACTTCCTCTCCCCTTTGGGGAGAGGATTGAGGTGGGGGGGCGGTGCTTGCCAGGTTGCTGATTAGAGCGTGCTCGGATGGGACTTCATTGCCAGTGCGGCCCCTCACCCCGACCCTCTCCCCGGAGGGGAGAGGGAGAAATGCGGTGACGCTCACGCTGCTTCCCGCGCCACATGCGATGGCAACTGGCGCGGCGTCACGCCGCGTACCGCCTCGGCGATCGCCTTGATATGTGCCGGTGTGGTGCCGCAGCAGCCGCCGACGAGGTTGAGCAGACCGTCGCGGGCGAAGCCGGCGATCACGCCGGCCATGTGCTCGGGCGTCTCGTCGTATTCGCCGAAAGCGTTGGGCAGACCGGCGTTGGGGTGGGTGCTGACGTGGCTTTCGGCGATGTCGGCGAGCACCTGGATGTGCGGGCGCAGGTCGTCCGCGCCCAGCGCGCAGTTGAAGCCCACCGACAGCGGCCGCGCGTGGCGCACCGAGTAGTAGAACGCCTCGGCAGTCTGCCCGGAGAGCGTGCGGCCGGAGCGGTCGGTGATGGTGCCGGAGATCATCACCGGCAGCCGCGCGCCGCGCTCCACGAACAAGGTGTCGAGTGCGTACAGCGCGGCCTTGGCGTTCAGGGTGTCGAAGATCGTCTCGACCATCAGGATGTCGGCGCCGCCGTCGATCAGGCCGCTGGCGGATTCGGTGTAGTTCCGCGCCAGTTCCTCGAAGGTGACATTGCGGAAGCCGGGGTCATTGACGTCGGGCGACAGCGAGGCGGTGCGGCTGGTGGGGCCGAGCACGCCGATCACGAAGCGCGGCTTGTGCGGCGTCTGCGTGGTGAATTTGTCGCAGGCGGCGCGGGCCAGCCTGGCGCCTTCGCGGTTCAGCTCGTACGCGAGGTGTTCGAGCTTGTAGTCGGCCTGGCTGATGCGGGTGGAATTGAAGGTATTGGTTTCCACCAGATCCGCGCCGGCTTCGAGGTAGGCCTCGTGCACGCCGCGGATGATTTCCGGCCGGGTCAGCGTGAGCAGGTCGTTGTTGCCCTTGAGGTCGCAGCCGCCGGGATGTTCATGGGCATGTCCGTCGTGGTGGTGTTCGTGCGCGCTGTCGTGGCCGTGCTCGAAGCGCTCGCCGCGGAAGCCGGCCTCGTCCAGCCGGTGACCTTGCAGCATGGTGCCCATGCCGCCGTCGAGGATCAGGATGCGTTCGGCGAGCGCGGCCTCGAGCAGGGCGACGCGTTCGGGATGCAGCCAGGGCAAGGTACTCATCGGATGTTTCTCACTTCTTCTGCGCGAGCAGGCTGATGACTTCGAAATGCGGCGCCTTGCGTTCGCGGCTGAGCCGGTTGCAGCTGACTACCTGCAAGTCGGCGGCGGAGGCGTAGCCCCGCAATTCCGCCTCGGTGAAGCCGAGGTTGCGGTGGTCGAACGGTTCGACGGCGGCGCGGTGGTCGTGCTTGCCCAGCGTCACCGCGAGCAGGCGGCCGCCGGGGCGCAGCAGGCGCGCGGCCGCGGCTACCGCCTGGGCGGGTCGTTCGGCGTAGGTCAGCGCGTGCAGCATCAGCACGAGGTCGAAGCGGCGTTCGCCCAGGTCCAGCGCGTGCATGTCGCCCTGGCGCACCTCGACGTTGCGGTAGGCCTGCAGGCGCTTCGCCGCGGCCTCGACCACGCGCTCGCTGGAGTCCACGCAGACGATGGAGTGCGCGTGCGGCGCCAGCAGTTCGGCGGTGATGCCGTCGCCGGAAGCGATGTCCAGCACGTCGCCGGTGCCCAGGAGCTGCAGCAGCGCGCGTGCCAGGGTTTCCCAGGTGCGGCCGGGGGAATAGTGGCGTTCCATGTCGCCGGCCACGGTGTCGGCCCAGCCTTCGGCGCGGGCGCGGTTGGCGAGCACGGCGGGCAGGCGCTCGGCATCCTCGCGCAGCAGGGCGTCGTCGATGTTCTCGCGCAGCGAGGCGATCAGTGCATGCTGGTGCTCGTCGCCCTCGCCGTTGGCGCGGTAATACGCGGAGACACCGGCACGGCGGTCGCGTACCAGGCCGGCTTCCTTCAGCTTGGCCAGGTGGGTGGAGACGCGCGGCTGCGCCAGGTGCAGCACCGCGGCCAGCTCGGCCACGGTGAGCTCCTCGCCTTCGAGCAGGGCCAGCAGGCGCACGCGGGTGGGGTCGGCCAGCAGCCGCAGCACACCGGAGGCAGTCGCCAGATCCATTGTTATCCTTGTATCGCGATAAAGCGATGCAAAGGCTAGAGCCCGCTTGCGGAATCGTCAAGGGCGAGGCGCCGCGGGCGCCGGGGTAATCGCGCGGTACGACCGGGCGTGGACTCTGCTGCACTCGCACAAGGCCCGCTTGCCGGCACGGTTAAAATGGGCGGCTTTCCATCCCCGTTTCGCTACCGGAGTCCCCCATGGATTTCAGCTTTACCGAAGACCAGTTGTCGATCCAGGCCATTGCCCGCGACTTCGCCCAGAAGCGCATCGTGCCGGTGGCGGCGGAACTGGACGCCAAGGGCGAGTTCCCGCTGGACAACATCCGCGAGATGGGTCAGCTCGGCCTGATGGGTATCGAGGTGCCGCACGAGTACGGCGGCGCGGGCATGGACCCGATCGCCTACGTGCTGGCGATGATCGAGATCGCCGCCGCCGACGCCGCCACCTCCACCGTGATGTCGGTGAACAACTCGCTGTTCTGCAACGGCATCCTGAAGCACGGCACCGAGGAACAGAAGCAGAAGTACGTGCGCGCCATCGCCCAGGGCGAGGCGATCGGCGCGTATGCGCTCACCGAGCCGCAGTCGGGCTCCGACGCCTCGGCGATGCACACCCGCGCGCAGAAGAACGACGACGGCGACTGGGTGATCAACGGCAAGAAGAGCTGGATCACCTCCGGCCCGGTGTGCCGCTACATCGTGCTGTTCGCCATCACCACACCGGGTATTGGCGCCAAGGGCGTGTCGGCCTTCATCATCGACACGCAGAAGCCGGGCTTCCATGCCGGCAAGACCGAGCCCAAGCTAGGCATCCGCGCGTCGGCCACCTGCGAGATCGAGTTCACCGACTACGTGTGCTCGAAGGGCGACCTGCTGGGCCAGGAGGGCAAGGGCTTCTCCATCGCGATGGGCGTGCTCGACGCCGGCCGCATCGGCATCGCCTCGCAGGCGGTGGGCATCGCCCGCGCCGCGTACGAGGCCACCCTGCAGTGGTCGCGCGACCGCAAGGCCTTTGGCCACCCGATCGGCAGCTTCCAGCTGACCCAGGCCAAGATCGCCGACATGAAGTGCAAGCTCGACGCCGCCACCCTGCTCACGCTGCGCGCAGCCTGGGCCAAGGGCCAGACCGAGAAGAACGGCGGCCGCTTCGGCACCGAGGCTTCCGTGGCCAAGCTGGTCGCCTCCGAGGCGGCGATGTGGATCACCCACCAGGCGGTGCAGATCCACGGCGGCATGGGCTACTCCAAGGAGATGCCGCTGGAGCGCTACTTCCGCGACGCCAAGATCACCGAGATCTACGAAGGCACCAGCGAGATCCAGCGCATCGTGATCGCGCGCAACGAAACCGGCTTGCGATAAGCGGCGGGATCAGGGATGGCAAAAAGCCCCGGCTCGCGCCGGGGCTTTTTCTTTGAATCCGAGGCAAGCCCCGGCCCTTCACCCCAACCCTCTCCTCGAAGGGGAGAGGGAGTCAAGGCGTCAGTGCCCGCGCCGCGGGTCGGAGTCGAACGACTGCATGTCCGTGCCCGAGGCCGAATGCGGCTTGCCGTCGCCATCCAGCTTGTCGCCCAGCAGGCGCCGAACCACGATGTAGAACACCGGGATCAGCAGCACGCCGAGGAAGGTGGCGAACAGCATGCCGCCGATCACGCCGGTACCGATCGCGTGGCGCGAGTTGGCGCCGGCGCCGGTGGAGATGAACAGCGGGAACACGCCGAGGATGAAGGCCAGCGAGGTCATCAGGATCGGGCGCAGTCGCAGACGGGCCGCGTCCACGGTGGCTTCGCGCAGCGTGCGTCCGGCCTGCTGTTCCGCCACCGCGAATTCCACGATCAGGATCGCGTTCTTCGCAGCCAGGCCGATCACCGTGACCAGGCCGATCTTGAAGAAGATGTCGTTGGGCAGGCCGCGCAGCATGGTGAACACCACCACGCCGAGCAGGCCCAGCGGCACCACCAGCAGCACCGAGACCGGGATCGACCAGCTCTCGTACAGCGCGGCCAGCGCCAGGAACACGATCAGGATCGACAGCACCATCAGCAGCGTGGCGGCGTTGCCGGAGAGGATCTCCTGGTAGGACTGGCCGGTCCAGTCGAAACCGTAGCCCTTGGGCAGATCGTCGGTGACGATCTTCTGCATTTCGTTCATCGCCTCGCCCGAGGCATGCCCTGGCGCGGGGGAACCCACGATTTCCACCGCGGAATAGCCGTTGTAGCGGGTCAGTGCGGGCGAGCCCATCTCCCACTTCGCGTGCACCACGTTGGAGATCGGGATCATCGCCGGCGTGCCGTCGGCGTTCTGCTGCGTGGCGCTCGGCGTGTAGAAATGCTTCAGCGCATCCGGGCTCATGCGGTAGGGCGCGTCGGCCTGCATGATCACGCGTTTCACGCGGCCGCCGTAGGTGAAGTCGTTCACGTACACCGGCGCCAACATCAGGCTGACCGCGTTGTAGACGTCGCTGACGGACAGCCCCATCGATTGCGCCTGCACGCGGTCCACGCTCAGCTGCAGCTGCGGGGAATCCTCCAGCGCGTTCGGCCGCACGCCGGTGAGCGCCGGGTCCTGGCTGGCCTTGCCGAGCAGGATGTTGCGCGCCTGGGTGAGCGCGTCGCGACCGAGGCCGGCACGGTCCTGCAGGTACATGTCGAAGCCGCCGAACTGGCCCAGGCCCTGCACCGTGGGGATGTTCGCCACGAAGATGCGGGCGTCATGGATCTGGTACAGCTCCATGTTTGCGCGCTGGATGAACTGCGCGGCGGTGACGTCGCGCTTGGCCCAGTCCTTCAGCTTGATGAAGGCCATGCCGGCGCTTTCGCTGGAACCGATGAAGCTGAAGCCGGTCACCTGCAGCACGCCTTCCACGGCCGGATCCTTGTTCAGGATCGCGCGCATCTGCGCCATCACCTCGCCCGTGCGCTCCTTGGTGGCGCCGGGCGGCAGCTGGATCACGGACAGCGCGTAGCCCTGGTCCTCCTCGGGCAGGAAGCTGCCGGGCAGGCGGGTGTAGAGGAAGCCGGCGAGGACCGCCACCAGTACGAACACGGCCATCCAGCGCGGCGCGTGCTTCACCGCGCTGCCGACGTGGCCGGTGTAGGTGTGCGTGGTCCACTCGAAGAACTCGTTGAACTTGCGGAAGACGATGTTCTTCTTCTTGTGATGCTCGGGCTGCAGGAAGCTGGCGCACAGCGCGGGAGTGAAGCTCAGCGCGAGGAAGGCCGAGAAGCCCATCGACACCGCGATGGTCAGCGCGAACTGCTTGTAGATGATGCCCGAGGCGCCCGGCTGCAGCGCCGACGGCACGAACACCGCCGCCAGCACCACGGTGATCGCCACCACCGCGCCGGTGATCTGGCCCATCGCCTTGCGCGTGGCCTCCTTCGGCGAGAGATTCTCCTCGGTCATGATGCGTTCGACGTTCTCGATCACCACGATCGCGTCGTCCACCACGATGCCGATGGCCAGCACCATGCCGAACAGGGTGAGCTGGTTGATCGTGAAGCCGAGCACCAGCATGCCGAGGAAGGTGCCCAGCAGGGCCACCGGGATCACCAGCGTTGGGATGATCGTGGCGCGGATGTTCTGGAGGAACAGCAGCATCACCAGGAACACCAGGATGATCGCCTCGACCAGCGTGTGCACCACCTCGTCGATAGAGATGCGCACGAAGGTGGTGCTGTCGTACGGGCTGAACCAGGAGACGCCGGGCGGGAAGCTGGGGGCGAGCTCGTCCATCTTCGCGCGCACTGCGGTGGCCACGTCCAGCGCGTTGGCGCCGGGCAGCAGCTGGATCGCGAACGCGCCGATCGGCTTGCCGTCCCAGGTGGTGTCGAAGCCGTAGTTGCCGGGGCCGAAGCTGATTTTCGCCACGTCGCCCAGCTTGACGGTGGTGCCGTCGGGGTTGGCGCGTAGGATGATGTTGGCGAACTGGTCGGGCGTGGTGAAGCGTCCCTCGGTGGACACCGTGGCGGTGAGGCCCTGGCCGGGCACGGCCGGGTCGGCGCCGAGCGAACCGGCGGCGAACTGCACGTTCTGCGCCGAGATCGCGGCGAACACCTGCGAGGCCGACAGGTTGTAGCCCTGCAGCTTGTCCGGGTTCAGCCAGATGCGCATGGCGTATTCGGAACCGAACTGCTGGGTGCTGCCCACGCCGGGCACGCGCGCGATCTGGTCCAGCACCTGCGAGCCGACGATGTCGTTGAGGCGGTTGCGGTCGATGTTCGGGTTGTCCGACTTCAGCGCCACCACCATCAGGAAGCCGGCATTGGCCTTGGCCACCACCACGCCCTGCTGGGTCACCTCGCTGGGCAGGCGCGGGGTGGCCAGCGCCACCTTGTTCTGCACCTGCACCTGGGCGATGTCCGGATCGGTGCCGGTCTCGAAGGTCAGCGTGATGCTGGCGCGGCCGCTGGCGCTGGACGACGAGCTGAAGTACAGCAGGTGGTCGATGCCGGTGAGCTGCTGCTCGATCACCTGGGTGACGGTCTTTTCGGTGGTGTCCGCGCTGGCGCCGGGGTAGGTGGCGTTCACCGTGACCGACGGCGGCGCGATGTTCGGGTACGACTCGACGCCCAGGTTGAGGATCGCCAGCACGCCGCCCAGCGAGATCAGGATGGCCACCACCCAGGCGAAGATCGGACGATCGATGAAGAAACTCGGCATGATCGGACTCCGTTACTTGCCGGCCGCGACAGGGCCGCCCGCAGCGGCCTGCGGCTTCCACGGCGAGGCCTTGGCTGGCGCGTCTTCGCGCACGTTCTGCACGCCGGACACCACAACTTGGTCGCCGGCGGCGAGGCCACTGGTGATCACCCAGTTGCTGCCGCTCATGCTGCTTGCGGCGACGTCGTGACGCTTGGTCTTGCCGTCGGCACCGACCACGAACACGTAGGCGCCCACGGTGTCGCGCAGCACGGCCTGCTGCGGGATCAGGAACACCTTGTGCTGCTCGCCCAGCTTCGCCTTCAGCGTCACGTACATGCCGGGCAGCAGGCTGTGCTTCGGGTTCGGGATCTGCGCACGCAGGTTCACCGCGCCGGTGGACGGATCGACCGTGACTGCGGTGAAGTCCAGCGTGCCCGGTTCGGCATAGGCGCTGCCGTCGGGCAGGGTCACCTGCACGCTGGCCTGGTTCGGCTGGGCGAGGGTGACGCCGCCGCTGGTCTGTGCCTGGCGCAGCTGCTCCATGTCGGCCACGCTC
>DATEKS010000153.1:0-30923 GCA_035277325.1 Rhodanobacter sp. | reverse complement strand
TCATTGGTCGGACCGCTCACGATGCCCAGGGGGGTGCCCAGCTGGCTCAGCTCCGCCTGGCTCAGCGTGAACGGCAGGAAGGAACTGAAGTCGTACAGGAACGCCGCGTTGGGGTTGATGTAGTCATGCAGGCCGATGAAGTAGCCCGACACCGAGAAGTAGCCGCCGCCACCCGTGCGGCACAGATCCGAGTTCTTCTGGTCAGTGGAGTTGCACTGGTAGCCCGAGGCCGGCCCCGAGAAATAGTGCTCGTAGCTGACGTTGAAGTTGTCGGCCATGATCGGCGTCAGCTTCGGGTTGCCGCCCGAGGCGCTGAAGTAGGACTGGTTCGGATCGGTATTCGGCAGATGGTTGATGTTGCCGGTCACCCCGAGGCTGGCGTTCATCTGGTCCATGCGCGGGCGGGCCAGGGTACGGGCCGCGCTGACGCGCAGGTCGTCGTTGTCGGTGAAGCCGAAGATCAGGTTCGCGCTGGGCAGGTAGCGGGTGTAGCTGGTGCTGCCGGTCACCGGGATCAGCGTGATCGTGTTGCCGGTGATGGCGCTGCCGGGCGCCACGCGCTCGCCGGTCGCGCGCTGGGCGGTCTGCTGCACCTGCATGCCGAAGTTGCCGCGCAGGCTGACGCCGCCAAGGTTGGTGTCGATGTTGAACTGGACGTACGGGGTGAAGACGTTCTCATGCGTCCTCCAGTCTGGCGGCGTGCCGGTGTTGGAACCGAACGTCGGCACGTTGACCAGCGAGCCGTTGCCGATCAGGGCGAACGGGTTGTAGCAGAGCTGCGGGCCGATGCCCATCCACGACAGCGGGTCGCAGCTGCTGCCGCCCTGGATCGGCGCGGACGTGACCGCGCTGCCACCGCTGATGGTGCCGCCACCCAGGGTCAGGAAGGCCTGGTCGATGTGGTAGGTCTTGTTGCGGTTGCTGTTGCTCACGCCGAACTCCACGCTGGAGAACGGACCGCTGGCGAAGCTGCGCTCCACCGCGATGCGCAGGTTGGCGAGGTAGTCGACGGTGCGCGGCGCGTTGATGAAGCCGGCCTGCACCAGGTCGCTGCCACCACCCCAGCCCTGCGGGTCGGTCAGCATCACACCCTGGGTGTTGTCCAGCGACGGGTCGACGTAAAGCAGGCCGTTGTCGCGCTCGTTGAAGCCGATCGTGTCGGTGGGGCCGCTCTTGTTGAAGCCGAAGCCCGAGTAGCTTTCCAGGTTCACGTCATGGCGCGTGGCGCGCGAGTAGTTCGCGTCGACGTCCACCGACCAGTTCTCGTTGATCGTGAACTTGTTGTCCCAGTTGAAGTTGTAGACCCGGGCGCTGGTGCTGTTGTAGTCGTTGCGGATCACCGGCGACACCCCGGTGTAGGTGCCGCTGGTGTCGAAACCGTTGGATGCCGTGGCCGAGGCGAGAGGAGCGCCACCCCACCAGAGCGGCAGCTCCATGCCCTTGGCCTGCTGCACTTCCTTGAAGTTGTCGTAGGTGAGGTCGACGGTGCCGGTGTAGAACTCGTTCGGCTGCCATTGCACGGTGGCCAGCACGCCGTTGCGCTTCATCGAGTCGGTGATGCCGTAGTTCTTCGAGCCGCCCACCACGTAGTTGCCGCTGTTGTCGTTGGGGTAGCCCCATGGCGCCTGGTGCTGGATCTGCGTGGGGTTGTCCTCCAGGTCCACGCCCAGGGTCACGCCGATCGTGTGGTCGGCGAACTGGTGCACCCACACGCCGTTGACGTCGTGGCCCTTGTTGCTCACGCCCTTGCCCGGCGCCAGCTCGGACATGCTGTTCCAGGTGTACTTGGCGTTCACCGCCGCCTCGGGGCCGCTCTTCTCCAGCGGGCGGATCGTGTGCATGTCCACCGTGCCGGTGAGGCCCTGGCCGATCAGGTCGGCCTGCGGCGAGAGGTGCACCACCACGTTGTCGAACCAGCTCGACGGGTACTGGTCGAACTGCACGTCGCGGTTGTTCGAGGTGGATACCTGCTGGCCGCCGTTGATCAGCGCGGTGGAGAAGTCGGGGCCGAGGCCGTGGATGGTCAGCACCTGCGGGCGGCCGTTCAGGGTCTGCACCGCGAGACCGGGCAGGCGGCCCAGCGTGTCGGCGATGGAGGTGCCGGGCAGCTTGCCGACCTGTTCGGCCGACACCGCCTCGACGATGGAGTCGGCGTTCTTCTTCAGCGCGGTGGAGTTCTCGATGCTGCTGATGAAGCCGTTCACCTGCACGCCCTGCATCTGCTTCGCCTTGTCCTTCTTGTCGCGCGGGGACAGGGGGTTCGTGCTGGTGGATTGGTCGCTGGTGTTCTGCTGGGTGCCTTGCTGGTTGTCCTGCTGCTGCTGCGCGGTGGCGGCGCTGGCCACGGCACAGGTGCCGAAGCAGGCCGACGCGATCGCCATGGCCAGCAGCTTGTGTTTCATCAACATGTCTCGTCTCCCCACGAAAATGGTCGGTGTCTGTCGTAGTCGCGGCGTGAACCGTCCGGCAGTTTCATCGGCGGCTTCGTCGGCAGCCGGCTTGCGTCTGCGCGCCCCCGTCGCGTGATTGCATGTTAGGCCGGCGTTTTCGGCGCGAACGATTCGTGCATACGTATTCATGGCGCGGCATGAACGTGACCGCTGCGATGCAGCATCGTGCCGCCGCGACCTTTCGCCCGGCGCGGCATGCGGGGCACGAAGCCTTGGCCTGCCTGCATCGGCGTGTGTCGTCGTCATCCGCGTGAAATCGTTTGGACGTCCATTTGTCGCAAACGCATGACGCGCCTGCAGCATCCATGAATACGTATGCAGCACTGTGCGGGATCGCCACGCCCTGCCACTAAGCTGGGTGCCGTTCGACGACAGGCAGGCCGAAGCGCCGCCTGTTCCACGTCATGGGGCAAGCAATGACCGACACACCGTGGTGGCGCGGAGCCGTCATCTACCAGATTTACCCGCGCAGCTTCCTCGACACCGACGGCGACGGCGTGGGCGACCTGCCCGGCATCATCGAGCGACTCGACTACGTGGCCGGGCTGGGCGTGGACGCGATCTGGATCGCGCCGTTCTTCCGCTCGCCGATGGCGGATTTCGGCTACGACATCGCCGATCCCTGTGACGTCGACCCGCTGTTCGGCACGCTCGCCGATTTCGACCGCTTGCTGGCCGAGGCGCATGCGCGCGGGCTGAAGGTGATGATCGACCAGGTGCTCAGCCATACTTCGGACGAGCACGCCTGGTTCCGCGAGAGCCGGCAGAGCCGCGACAACGCGAAGGCCGACTGGTACGTGTGGGCCGATGCGAACGAGGACGGCACGCCACCGAACAACTGGCTGTCGATCTTCGGCGGCAGCGCGTGGCAGTGGGAGCCGCGGCGCGGCCAGTACTACCTGCACAACTTCCTTGCCGCGCAGCCCGATCTCAACTTCCACAACCCGGCCGTGCGCGCCGCGGTGCTGGACAACCTGCGCTTCTGGCTGGACCGCGGCGTGGACGGCTTCCGGCTGGACTCGATCAACTTCTGTTTCCACGACGCGCAGCTGCGCGACAACCCGCCCAAACCCAAGGCCGAGCGCAGCGGGCGCGGCTTCAGCGCCGACAATCCCTACGCGTTCCAGTACCACTACTACAACAACACGCGGCCCGAGAACCTCGCGTTCCTGCAGGATCTGCGCGCGCTGATGGACCGCTACCCGGGCATTGCCACGCTGGGCGAGATCTCCTCGGAGGATTCGCTGGCGACGATGGCCGAATACACCAGCGGCCACCGCCTGCACATGGGCTACAGCTTCGAGCTGCTCACCGACGACTTCAGCGCTTCCTACATCCGCGACACCGTGCGCGCGCAGGAGGCGAAGATGACCGAGGGCTGGCCGTGCTGGGCGATCTCCAACCACGACGTGGAGCGCGTGCTCAGCCGCTGGGGCGATGGCCACGGCTCGGCCACGATGGCGAACCAGCTCACCGCGCTGGTCTGCTCGCTGCGCGGCTCGGTCTGCGTGTACCAGGGCGAGGAGCTTGGCCTCACCGAGGCCGATCTACCCTACGAGGCGCTGCGCGATCCCTACGGCATCGCGTTCTGGCCGGAGTTCAAGGGCCGCGACGGTTGCCGCACGCCGATGCCGTGGAGCGACGGCGAACACGCCGGCTTCAGTAGCGCCACGCCGTGGCTACCGGTGCCGGCCGAGCATCGCGTGCTGGACGTGGCGCGGCAGCAGCTCGATCCGGCCTCCGCGCTCAACGGCTATCGCCGCTTCATGCACTGGCGCCACGAGCAGCCCGCGCTGCGCGGCGGCGCCATCCATTTCCTCGACACGCCCGAGCCGGTGCTTGCCTTCGTGCGCGAGTTGGGCGAGGAGAAGGTGCTGGCGGTGTTCAACCTGTCCGCGGCGCCGGTGGAATTCGCGTTGCCGTTATCCGGAACGCTCCAGCCGCTGCAAGGCCACGGCCTGGTGGCGGGCACGCTGGACGGCGGGCGCCTGCAGCTGCCCGCCAACGGCAGCCTGTTCGTACAGGTGACCTGACCGCTTCGGCTTGCTCCGCCTTGCACGCAGGGCGGTGGGGTGCCCTCGATCTGCAATCCTGTCAACGGGATGGGCTTCGCACGCGACGTGCGCACAGGCATCATGGCGACCCGTCCCCTCCGGTCCCTATCCGTGTCTGCGCACACCTCCCGCGCTTCCGTGCTGTTCGCGGTCGGCATGCTGCTGGTCAGCATGGCCTCGTACCAGTTGGGCGCCGCGCTGGCCAAGCAGCTGTTTCCCGCGATCGGCGCACAGGGCGCCACCGCCTGCCGACTGGGCTTGGGTGCCGTGATCCTGCTGCTGGTGCGGCGGCCGTGGCGCTCGTGGCGGCGTGGCCGCAACCTGCGCGCGTTGTGGGGCTACGGCCTGTCGATCGGCGCGATGAACCTGGTGTTCTACATGTCGCTGCGCACGATCCCGCTTGGCATCGCGGTGGCGCTGGAGTTCACCGGGCCGCTGACGCTGGCCCTGTTCGGCTCGCGCCGCCTGCTGGATTTCGTCTGGATCGCGCTGGTGGTGGCGGGCCTGCTCCTGCTGCTGCCGCTGCGCGGGCAGGCGCATGCGCTCGATCCGGTCGGCGTGCTGTACGCGCTGGCCGCGGGCATGGGCTGGGCCTGCTACATCGTGCTGGGCCAACGCGCCGGCAGCTCGCATGGCGGCGATGCAGTGACCTGGGGCACCTCGATCGCGGCGCTGCTGGCGATCCCGGTCGGCGTGGTGCACGCTGGCAGCGCGCTGTTCAGCCCAGCACTGCTGCCGTTCGCGCTGGGCGTGGCCCTGCTCAGTTCCGCCCTGCCGTATTCGCTGGAGATGGTGGCGCTGACCCGCCTGCCCACGCGCAGCTTCGGCACCTTGCTGAGCCTGGAGCCGGCCTTCGCGGCGCTGGCCGGCGTGGCCTTGCTCGGCGAGCATTTGAGCCTGCTGCAGTGGCTGGCAATCGCCGCGATCATCGTGGCGGCGGCGGGCACGGCGCTCAGTGTGCGCAGTCCGGTGGTGGAGCCGCTGGTGAATTGAGCGCGTCACTTGGAGTGCGGTTGCGCCGCCCTGATTTTTCCCGCTTGATCGTTCTGCTTGCGACCGATTCAACGCCAACCAAGCAGCGAGGCAAGCATCGGAATGGATGCCCGCTTCTGCGGGCATGGCACCGGGACGCGAAACCTCAGCGCCGCCGTGACCCCTTCAGACTGCTGAGCGAGAAGCTGGCCACCTCGCCACCGCCCGGCAGGCGACGCGACTGCCCCGGCGGCGGGCCCCAGGCATGCGCGGTCACCACTTCCCAGGTGGCGGGGATGCGGCCGTCCACGCGCATCGCCTCGTAGGCGGCGAGCATGGCGCGGTAGTGCGACTTGCCGGTGAGGTGGCGTTCGCGCGCGGCGTCGGCGTGGGTGGCACCCAACCCGCGCAGTTCCTCCAGCAGCTTGCGCGGTTCGCTGTAGGTGAGCGTGTAGCGTTCCACGTCCAGTACCGGGTCGCGCAGACCGGCGTTGAGCATCGCGTCGCCGATGTCGTGCATGTCGAGGAAGCGGCTGACGTGGGAGTGGCCGTCCACCGCGGCCCAGGCCGCGCGCAGTTCCTTCAGCGTGTCAGGGCCGAAGGTGGAGAACGCGAGCAGGCCGCCGGGCTTCAGCACGCGGCAGCATTCGCCGAACAGCGCGGCGAGGTCGTCGACCCACTGGAAGCACAGGTTGGAGTGCAGCACGTCCACGCTGTGGTCGGGGAAGGGCAGAACGGTAGCCTCGGCGCAGACGCGACGGAACGGCTTGAGCCAGCCGCTGTGCGCCTTCGCCGCACGCAGCATCGGCAGCGCGAGGTCGACCGCGATCACCTCGGCCTTGGCATAGCGCTGCTTCAGCAGCGCGGTGCCGCGGCCGGTGCCGGCGCCTACGTCGAGTACGCGCGCGGGTGTTTCCAGATAGAAGTCCAGACGCTCCAGCAGCGACTGCTGCACTTCACGCTGCAAGGCGTCGTGCCGTTCGTAGCTGCGCGCGGCGCGGCCGAAATTGCGGCGCACCTGGGTGCGGTCGAGGTGGAAATCACTCATTGGAGCCGCACTCATCAGGGCCGCGCTCATGGAAGCTGTCCAGCAAGGGTTGCAGCGCCTGCGCCACTTCGTCGGCGTGCGCGACGAACGGCGCGTGGCCGGCGTGATCGATCTGCGTGTAACGACCATGCGACTGCTGCGCCGACCACTCCATCGCCTGCGGCGGCACCAGCCGGTCGCGGCGGCCGGCGATCCACGCATTGGGCTGGCGCAGCGAAGGCAGGCGCGTGCGCAAGTCGTTCGTTTCGAGGATGCGGATGCCCTCCTGCAGCACGCGCAGGTCGGGTTCGCCACGGGCGAAAGCGATGTCGCGCAGATGGCGCAGCGCGGCGCGCGGGTCGGCGCTGCCCATCGATTCCAGCGCGAGGAAGCGGTCGATGGTGGCGTGGTAATCGGTTTCCAGGTCCAGCGCGAGCTGGTGCACCAGGGTCGCGTCGCTGCCCCAGGGCCAGTTCTCGTCGCGCGCGAACTTCGGCGTGGCGCAGAGCATCGCGAGGCCGCGCACCTGCTGCGGCTGCTCCAGCGCGGCGGTGAGCGCGATCAGGCCGCCCAGCGACCAGCCCAGCCAGATCGCCGGCGGCGTGGCGGCGGCGATCGCTGTGGCGCAGGCGGAAGGTTCCAGCGGCAGGCCGCAGTCGCGCGAGTACCCGTGGCCCGGCAAGTCCACCACGTGCATCGTGCAGCGATCGTCCAGCGCCTCGACCAGCGGCGCCAGCACGCCGCCGTGCATCGCCCAGCCGTGCAGCAGCACCAGTGGCACGGGGCCGTGGCCGAGTTTCTCGATGTGGAGGCTCATGCCCCGCTCCAATTGAGCAAGGCGCTTTTTGCGTTCGCCTCCTCTCCCCGCTGGGGAGAGGATTGAGGTGAGGGGCCAGGGCTTGCCAATGTGTTGCCCAGAGCCCGCTCTGATGCGGACTTATCGCAAGACTGTCCCCTCGCCCCAACCCTCTCCCCGGAGGGGAGAGGGAGTTCGCTCGCCGGGAGCAAATCCAGCCCCACCGCCCCGCGCCCGTCGAACACGAAGCAGTCCCCCCGCCAGTGCGCGCCATCGGTGAGCTCCAGGTATTTCAGGATGCCGCCTTCCAGCTGGTGCACGTGCTCGATGCCCAGTTCCTGCATGTGCAGCGCGGCCTTCTCGCAGCGGATGCCGCCGGTGCAGTACGACACCACGGTCTTGTCCGCGAAACGCGCACGGTCGGCGGCCACTGCGGCGGGGAAGCCGGTGAAGCTGGCGAGGCGATAGTCCACCGCGTGCGCGAAACAGCCGACGTCGGTCTCGTAGTCGTTGCGCGTGTCCAGCATCACCACGTCGCGGCCGTCGTCGTCGTGGCCCTGGTCCAGCCAGCGTTTCAGCGTGGGTGCGTCCACCGCTGGTGCGCGGCCGCCCTCGGGGCGGATCGCCGGCATGTGCATGGTGATGATCTCCTTCTTCAGCCGCACGCGCAGGCGGCCGAACGGCACGTCGCCGGAGGTCGACTCCTTCGCCTCCAGCCCGGCGAAACGCGTGTCCGTGCGCAGCCACGCCATGAACGCATCCACCGCCTCGCGCGAACCGGCGAGGAACAGGTTGATGCCTTCCGGCGCCAGCAGCACGGTGCCTTTCAGCGCCAGCGCGGCAGCGCGTTCGAGCACGCGTTCGCGCAGCGCCGGCAGGTCGTCGAGGCTGACGAAGCGGTAGGCGGCGATGTTGAGGATGGACATGGCGGGGCGGGGGACGGCAAACGCGCCATTATACGGGGCGACTTGCGGAGTCGCCCCGCGGCAGCGCGGCGAGCGCGTCCAGCAGGCGGTCCACGTGTTCGTCCTCGTGCGCCGCCGACAGTGTGATGCGCAGCCGCGCCTGGCCCTGCGGCACCGTGGGCGGACGGATCGCGGTGACTAGCAGGCCGTGTTGCTCCAGCACCTGCGCGGCATCCAGCGCGGCCTGCGCATCGCCCAGCAGCAAGGGCTGGATCGCGCTGGAGGAGTCCGCCAGCGGCAGGCCGAGTTCCGCCGCGCCGCTGCGGAAGCGGGCGATCAGCGCCTGCAGTTTCTCGCGTCGCCAGTCGTCGCGACGCGCCAGCTCCACCGCGGTGCAGGCTGCGGCCGCCAGCGCGGGCGGCATTGCGGTGGTGTAGACGTAGGTGCGTGCGAACTGCATGAGGCCGTCGACCAGCGCGGCGGAGCCGGCCACGAAAGCGCCGCCGCAGCCCAGCGCCTTGCCCAGCGTGGCCATCACTACCGGTACCTGGCGCTGGCCCAGGCCCGCGGCCGCCACGCTGCCGGCGCCTTCCGCGCCCAGCACGCCGAGGCCGTGCGCGTCGTCCACCATCAGCGTGGCGTGCTCGCGTGCGCACAGTGCGCCCAGTTCGGCGAGCGGCGCCACGTCGCCGTCCATGCTGAACACGCCATCGGTGGCGAGCAGGGCGGCGGCATCCGGATGGCTGCGCAATTGGCGCGAGGCTGCTTCCGCGTCGGCGTGCGGGTAGCGTTTCAGCTCGGCGCCGGCCAGCTGCGCGCCGTCGAGCAGGCAGGCGTGGTTGAGCTTGTCCTGCACGCAGAGATCGCCGCGCGCGAGCAGGGCCTGCATCGCGCCGAGGTTGGCCATGTAGCCGGTGGAAAACAGCAGCGCGCGTTCGCGCCCCGTCCACTCGGCCAGCATTTCTTCAAGTTGCGCATGCTCGCGGCGATGGCCGCAGATCAGGTGCGCCGAGCCGCTGCCCACGCCTTCGTCGTCGGCGGCGCGCTTGAGCGCGGCGATCAGTTGCGGGTGCTGCGACAGCCCGAGGTAATCGTTGCTGCAGAAGCCGAGCAGGCGGCGGCCGCTGCTTTCCAGCCACGGGCCTTCCGCGTGCTCGACGGTGTGCAGGCGGCGGCGCAGATTGGCGCTTTCGCGTTCGGACGTCTGGATGGCCAGGCGTTCGAGCAGGTCGGTGCGAGGCATGGGTCTTTCGTGCTTTTGGTCGTCAGCTGCGCGGCAGTCACGCCGCCGCGCTGCACCCGCACCCATGCCCGCAACCCGCCGGCGCGGCTTCCATGATGTCTGCATGCACCGTGCCCGCTTCTTCCACCACTTCCATCGCGTGCAGGTCGAGGCGGCGGAACAGGGCGCGGTCGTGCTCCGTGTCGGGGTTGCCGGTGGTGAGCAGTTTCTCGCCGTAGAAGATCGAGCCGGCGCCGGCGTGGAAGCACAGCGCCTGCACCGCGTCGTCCATCTGCTGGCGGCCGGCGGAGAGGCGCACGATGGACAGCGGCATCAGGATGCGCGCCACCGCGATGGTGCGCACGAACTCGAACGGGTCGAGCTTCTCCGCGTTGCCCAGCGGCGTGCCCGGCACCGGCACCAGCTGGTTGATCGGCACCGAGTGCGGGTGCTCAGGCAGGTTGGCCAGCGCCTGCAGCAGGCCGGCGCGCTGTGCGCGCGTCTCGCCCATGCCGACGATGCCGCCGCAGCAGGTCTTGAGGCCCGCGTCGCGCACCTGTTCCAGCGTGTGCAGGCGGTCCTGGTATTCGCGGGTGTGGATGATCTCGCCGTAGAACTCGGGCGCGGTGTCGATGTTGTGGTTGTAGTAGTCGAGGCCGGCGTCCTTGAGCTGCTGCGCGTGGCCGTCGCCGAGCAGGCCCAGGGTGGCGCAGGTTTCCAGGCCGAGGTCCTTCACGGCGCGCACGATCTCGGCGACCTTGGGGATGTCGCGGTCCTTCGGCCCGCGCCACGCCGCGCCCATGCAGAAGCGGCTGGCGCCGGCGGCCTTGGCGGCCTTGGCGCGCACCAGCACGTCGTCGACTTCCATCAGCTTCTGCGCCTGCACGCCGGTGTCGTAGCGCGCCGCCTGCGGGCAGTAGGCGCAGTCCTCGGGGCAGCCACCGGTCTTGATCGAGAGCAGGGTGGACACCTGCACCGCGTTCGGGTCGTGGTGTTCGCGATGGACGGTGTGCGCGCGGTGCAGCAGTTCGTTGAACGGCAGCGCGAACAGCGCGGCGACCTCGTCGCGGGTCCAGTCGTGGCGGATGAGGGCTTCGGGCATGGGGAGGCTCCGGGGCAGAGGCGGCGAAGTGTGGCCGTCGCGCCCATGCTCGTCAACTTGATATGCCGAACATCTGGTTGACGAAGGGCGTTGCCCGCCGACCCCGCGCCAAGGCCGCGCCACGCGGCGCAGCCTTGGCGTGCGGCGTTTATTTCCCCGCAGCCCGGGCCGCCTTCACCTGGTCGGCGGTGACCGGCTTGCCCTGGTTGCCCCACGAACTGCGCTCGTGGTTGGCGATGTCGGCGATGTCGGCATCGTTCAACGTCGCCGCGAACGGCGGCATCGGGCTGGCGTAGGTGGTGCCGTTGATCGCCTCGCCGTGCAGGCCGTGCAGGATGGTGGCGAACTGCTTGGCCGGGTCGGCGTCCAGTACGGCCGCATTGCCCTTGAGCGGCGGGAAGGCGCCGGGCAGGCCTTCGCCGGTGGCCTGGTGGCAGGCTGCGCAGTTGCTGGCGTACAGCTCGGCGCCGCGGGCCGCATTGAACGAGTACGGGCCGGTGGCGGCGGGCGGCGGTGGAGCAGCGTTCATGTCCTCGGGTGCCTTGGTGACCGGCGGCGCGGCCGCCGGCGCGCCCGTGAGCGCCAGGATCTGCAGCACGCCCTGGGCACCCAGCTGCATGTGCGCCATCGAATGATCCACGAACGGGTACTTGCCCGGCTCGTCGAGTTTCAGGTCGAACACCGCGCCCTCGCCCGGCCCCACGCTGTAGGTGGAGACGCCGTCGATCGCCTGCGCCGGGTTGCCGCCCGGATACACCTTGTCGAAGATCGCGCCGATCACGTGGAACGCGCTCCACAGGCTGGGGCCAGCGTTGACCACGTACAGGCGCACCAGGTCGCCCGGTTTGGCGGTGAGCGGGTGGTCGCGGTACTGGAACGCGGCACCGTTGAACACCACCTCGTCCGGGCGTATCTCCTGCATCTTGTCGTAGTTGGCGCCCATCAGCTTGCCGGACACCTGCGAGGTGTACCACTCGCCCTGCACCAGCACGTAGCTCTCCGCGGCGGGCGGCAGCGGCGTGGCCGGATCGACGATGATCGCGCCGTACATGCCGTTGGCGATGTGCAGCAGCACCGGCGGCGTGCCGCAGTGGTACAGGAACGCACCTGGCACCTTCGCCAGGAACGAGAACTTGATCGACTCGCCCGGCATCAGCTCGACGTAATGCAGGCTGGGCGGGGTGATCGCACTGTGGAAGTCGATCGAGTGCTGCATCGTGCCGCGGTTGGTGAAGGTGACGTTCACCGTCTGCCCCTGGCGCACGTGGATCACCGGGCCGGGCACGGTCTTACCGAACGTCCATGCCTGGTACTGCACACCGCTGGCGATCTCCACCGCGTCGTTGCTCGACACGATGTCCACGTCAGCACTGTCGCCTGCAGGCACCGGTGGCAGGCTGGCGTCGCGGGCCTGGTCGATCGGCTGGGTCGAAGCCAGCGACAGCGGCGTCACCGCGGCGGCGGCGGCCACCGGCGAAGGCGACTTCACGTGCAGCGCGCTGTGCAGGCCGGCCAGCAGCAGCGCCACCAGCACCAGCACGCCGGCCAGCGCCGGACCCTGCACGCGCCACGACAGGTGCTTCACCTCGCCCGGCCGGATGCCCGTATTCCACTCGGAGAATTTCCGCCAGCCCGGCCAGCGCCCCTCGATCAGGTAGTCCAGGCTGTACGGGCTGGGGCCGGAGCGCTGGTTGATGACGATCAGCGCGGCGAAGATCAGCACGTAGCTGATCGCCGCGCCGATGTTGTTCGCACCCACCGAATAGGGGCCGCCGAAGCCTTCGGCCGTGCTCCAGATCAACAGGCTGAACAGGATGCCGACGACGTAGGTGAGCTTGCGCGCGAAACCCAGCAGCAGGGCCAGCGCCAGCGCGGTCTCGGCGATGCGCGTGGCCCATACGAAGAAGCCCGCGTGCGGCGTGACCAGGCCGATCCACAGCTGGAACCACCAGGCCGACCATGCCGGCTGCCCGGTGGCGGCGTTGTGCAGGTAGCCCACGTAGTGGCTGGCGAAGTCGGACGTCCACGTCAGCGCGGCGCTCACGGCCCAGATGATGCCGAAGGCCACGCGCAGCGCGGTGCCGGCGATGGCCGGCCAGGTCGGAGGGGCGGATCGATCGTCGTCGGGCACGGTCATGCGAAACCTCCTGGAACGGATGAGCGGTTGCGGACGAGTGCGGTGTCGACACGCCTGCCGTCGACAGGGCCGAGTGTACGGCCGTGGTGTCGATGCACAGTGACCTGCGTCAAGCGCGTTGCCGCTACCATCGGACGCAGGAACGGGAGGGCGCATGGACAAGGCAAGCCTGCTGCAACCCTGGCACGTGCTGTCGCGCTGGTTGCTGCCGCTGCGCTGCCTGCTATGCGGCGCGCCGGGCGCGGACGGCGTGGACCTGTGCGCGGCCTGCGCCGCCGAGCTGCCGCGCAACCGCAGCTGTTGCGCGCGCTGCGCCTTGCCGCTGGCTGTGCCCGCCGCGTTGTGCGGCGAATGCCAGCGCCACGTGCCGCCGTGGGATGCGGCATGGGCGCCGTTCCGCTACGGCTGGCCGCTGGACCGGCTGGAATCGCGCTTCAAGTTCGGCCGCGACCTCGCCGCCGGCCGCGCGCTGGCCACGCTGTGGCAGCGTGAGCCCGTGCCATTGCCGAAACCCGCCCTGCTGTTGCCGGTGCCGCTGCATCGCGCGCGCCTGCGCCAACGCGGCTACAACCAGGCGCTGGAGTTGGCGAAGCCGCTGGCGCGCCACTTCGGCCTGCCGTTGCGCCACGATGTGCTGCAGCGCCGACGCGGCACGGCGGCGCAGACCGAACTCGATGCCGTCGCCCGCCGCCACAACGTGCGCGACGCTTTCGTCTTGCGCGCCAGTGTTTCGCTGCCCACGCACGTGGCGATCCTCGACGACGTGATGACCACCGGTGCCACCCTCGCCGAATGCGCCCGCGTGCTGAAGCGCGCCGGAGTGCAGCGGGTGGATGTGTGGGCGCTGGCGCGGGCGCCTTCGCCACGCGGTTGACGGCGGTTGCCGTGGCGCCGTCGCGGTCCGGAACGACACCGGCCGGAAGCCGCCGTTGCATGTTTGCAATCCGGGATCGTGCTGGCGAGGTCGCAAGGCGTTCCGCGTCAACGGTGGCCGTCACCGGAAGCGGACTGGTGCCGTTGCGGCAGTCGCCCTTCGCAAGCGCCTTGACCTCACAGGCGTATACAGGTACCTTTTTCAAAAAAGGTAGTGTGCCAATGGATGCAGGCAAGTCCGGCGCGTTGCGCAAGGGGCTGTTGGAGTTCGTGGTCCTGGCCGTCGTTTCGTCGGGAAGGGCCTATGCCGCCGACATCCTGCAGCGCCTTGGCGATACCGAGTTCGCCACGAAGGAAGGCACCCTGTACCCGCTCCTGAGCAGGATGCGGCGCGAGCAGCTGCTTGAGTACGAGTGGCAGGAATCCGGAAGCGGTCCGCCGAGGAAGTATTACAGGCTCACGCCGAACGGCCGCAAGCAACTGGCTGCGTTCCGGGCGTACTGGAAGTCCTTGACGCAACTCATCGACGAGCTGGGTACACCACCATGCAAACCGTGATCCATGTCGGCCTGGGCAGTCACGCGACGGCGCTCCAGCTGGATGAGGAGGGTTACGGGTCCTTGCGCTCCTACTTCGAGCGTGCGCATACAAGACTCAGGCGCAATCCCGACCGCGACGAAATACTCCGCGATCTCGAACAGTCGATCGGCGAAAAGCTTGCAGCATTGCCGCGTTCCGTAGGGCGCATCATCGCCGGCAGCGAAGTCGATGCAGTGCTCGGGCAGGTCGGCACGGTCGATCCCGGCAGCGGCAATGACCAGGTCCGCCACACGCCGTCGGTTCGACCCCGGCGGTTTTGTCGCATCGAGCAAGGCAAGTGGATCAGCGGCGTTTGTGCGGGGCTGGCGATCCGTTCGGGCATCCGCGTGGGTTGGGTGCGGGCGATCTTCGTGCTGGCGACGATTTTCACCAGCGGAATGGTGGCGCTGGTCTACCTCGCCCTGGTGTTTGCCTTGCCGGTGCTCCAGACGCGGGATGAATACGTGGGCCCGTCGCCGTAGGCGATTGCGGGATCGGGCACGGTGGATGCGGAGGCGCGACCAGGGCGGTCGACCCGTGACAGGGGCTACACCCTGCGCCTGCGGCATGTCGGTCAATAGTGGAGGACGTTTGCCATGTCAGTCGTAAGACGGATTCGCGGACCGGTGTTCGCGGCATCGCTGGGTTTTCTCCTGTCCACGCCGGCACTGGCGCTGGCCGCGTCGCCGACGCCGACCGAGATCGCGAAGGCAAAATCCGTCTTCGCGGAGGCGCAAGCCGTCTCCGCCAGGGACGGCGGCCGCCTGTGGGGCATTCCGCTCTACGGCCGGATGCTGCTGGTGATCCCCGCCACGCGGGCCGTCATTGCCAACCAGCCGGATCCGCAGCGCCTGCTCCGGCCCGAGGGCGGAGTCTATGTCGGCATGCTGCCCGAGGACGTGGTTCTTTCCGACGCGCCCACGGAGTGGGAGGGAGTGCGCTGGACACAGCTGAGGTTGCCGGCCTTGCCCACGGACGCCATGACGCGCTCGATCACCCTGGCGCACGAGATGTTCCACCGCGTCCAGCCGGAGCTTCATCTCGAGGCGAACGCCACGGCCAATCCGCAGCTCGATACGGAACAGGGGCGACTGTGGCTGCGGCTGGAGTGGCGCGCACTCGCCGCGGCCCTGATCGAATCGGGCCAGGCGCAGACACAGGCCATCCGTGACGCACTGGCGTTCCGCAGCCAACGCCACGCGCTGTTTCCCGGCTCGGCCGCGACGGAAGCCGCCATGGAGATCGTGGAGGGCACCGCCCAGTACACCGGCATCGCGGTCGCGGAACCGGACGTTGCGGCGGCGCGCTGGCATGCGGTAGCCGATCTTGCCCATCCCGATACCGCGAGTTCTTTCTCGCGGATTTCCGCCTTCATGTCGGGGCCGGCCTACGGCTTGCTGCTGGACGAGCGCATGCCCGGATGGCGCAGGACCCTGAACGAGCACTCCGACCTTGGCGCGATGCTGGCATCGACGCTGCACGGCAACGTGAAAGAGTCGGCCGAGTCGCGTGCAGCGGCTTACGGCGCAAGCGGGCTGCGGGTCGTGCTGGCGGATCGCGCCGCTCGCGAAAAAGCCATGCAGGCGCAGTACCGTGCCGTCCTGGTCGACGGGCCGACACTTTCGCTGACGGCGCTGGGACGTTTCAATTTGAATCCCAGCACCGCGGTGTCGCTGGGCGCGGACGGCATCGTCTACCGCACGTTCCACGCCATCGCACGCTGGGGCACCCTGGATGTGAAGGACGGCGGCGTGCTGGTATCGGCGGACTTCGGCCACGCTGCGTTGCCTGTTCCGATGACGGCGAAGGGCCAGCATCTCGAAGGCAAGGGCTGGACCATCGATCTGGCGCCGGGCTGGTCCGTCGCGCCGGCGGCGAAGTCCGGGAACTATGTGCTGCGGCAGGAATCGCGCTGACCGCCGGTGCTAGAGCCTGTTCACTATCTCCGTGTAGCCCGCGTTGCCTTGCCGTGGCCGTCAGGTGGTGGCGCGTGGCGCAGCGCCTGACTGGCTGGCAAGTCAAGCCGCGCGCTGCCGCATGGCGGCCACAGCAAGGCAACCCGAAGGGCCAGGTCTGTTTGCCCGCATGCCTGCGTCATCACTCAGTCGTGGACGGACGTCCACTTCCTCGTTCTTCCTTGGCCTGCGTGCAAACAGCTCCTGGCGCGGGCCACTCGGAGATAGTGAACAGGCTCTCACCGCACCGCCAGCGCCAGCACGATGCCGACCCACATCACCAGTCCCCACCAGTTGTTGTGGCGGAAGGCGGCGAGGCAGGCGTCGCGGGCGCGGCTGCGGATCAGCCACAGCTGGTACGCGAACAGGCCGGTGGCGGCGATCAGGGCCAGCCAGTATGGCCAGCCGAGATGCGCACGCTGGCCCACGAATAGCATCGCCAGCAGCAGCGTGGCCATCAGGATGCCGAGGATCGGCAGGTCGGCGTCGCCGAACAGGATCGCGGTGGACTTCGCGCCCGCCTTCAGGTCGTCGTCGCGGTCCACCATCGCGTACTCGGTGTCGTACACCACCGACCACAGGATGTTGGCGATGAACAGCAGCCAGCCCAGCGGCGGCACCGTGCCCGCCACCGCGGCGAACGCCATCGGGATCGACCAGCCGAACGCCGCGCCCAGCACCACCTGCGGCAGGTAGGTCCAGCGCTTGGTGAACGGGTAGATCGCTGCCAGCGCCGCGCCCGCGAACGACAGCCTGATCGTCAGCGCGTTGGTGAACAGCACGAGGATGAAGGCGAACGCCAGCAGTGCGCCGAACACGATCAGCGCCTCGCGCGGCGTCACCCGCCCGCTGGCGATCGGCCGGCCCGCGGTGCGCGCCACCTGCGGGTCCAGCTTGCGGTCGGCGAAATCGTTGATCGCGCAGCCCGCCGCGCGCATCGCGAACACGCCCAGGGTGAAGATCGCCAGCGGCTTCAGCGGCGGCCAGTCACCCGCCGCCAGCCATAACGCCCACCAGGTCGGCCACAGCAGCAGCAGCGCGCCGATCGGCCTATCCATGCGGGTGAGCACGAGGTAGTCGCGCGCCTTCCCGCGGTAACGTGGCGGCAGCCGACCCAGCAGCCAGTCCAGCACGCTGCTGGCGCGCGCCGAGCTGTCCGCGGGACGCACGGTGGCCACCGGCGGCGCCTTCGTGAGGCGTGGTGACGTCGAGGGGGCGGGTTTGCGCCGCTGGCGCTTGCGCGGTGGGGAAGCCATCGGGGAAGTTTAGCGTGGCCAATGCCTGGCCATGCCGTGACGGCCTGCGCGAAACCTTGCGGCGAACGGTGTGCATGAGAAGATCATGGCCCGGCACCCGGCGGTGCCCCGGAAGCGTGCGACTCCGGTATTCGACGCTCGTCCCGCGAAGGCAAACCATGTTGGCGACAATCTCCCAGACCGTCGTGGTGCTGGTTGCCCTGCTCCACGGATATTTCCTGGTGCTGGAAATGTTCCTCTGGGACAAGCCGGCCGGAAGGAGGGCGTTTGGCCTGTCGGAAGAGCAGGCGGCAGCCACGAAGGTGCTGGCGGCGAACCAGGGCTTGTACAACGGCTTCATCGCCGCCGGACTGCTGTGGGGTGCGGTCCGTGGCGCGGCGGGCCATGAATTCGAGATCTTCTTCCTGCTGTGCGTCGTTGTTGCAGGCGCCTATGGCGCCGCGACGGCGAGCCGCAGGATCCTCTATGTGCAGGCGCTTCCCGGCCTGCTTGGCCTGCTGCTGGTGCTTCTCACGCCCTGAACACTGCAGCATGTAACGTGAGGTTCCGCACATGGCTACCGACCACGACTTCATCGCCTACGTGACCGAGCAGGCCGCGCTGGGCGAGCGGCTCACCCACAAGAAGATGTTTGGCGAGTACGCGCTGTACGTGGACGGCAAGGTGGTTGCCTTCGCCTGCGACAACAGCGTGTACATCAAGCCCTCCGCAGCGGCGGCGACGCTGGCGCCGAAGCTTCCGCAACGCCCGCCCTATCCCGGCGCCAAGAACTACCCGGTGGCCGACGAACTGCTGGACGACGCGGATGCGATCCGCCGCTTGTTCGTCGAGACGGCGGCGCTGATGCCGGTGCCGAAACCCCGGAAACCCGCGGCTGCGGGCAGGCGCGCCAGGTAGCCGCCGCGTCATTGGCAACCGCCCGGGCGGTTGCCATGCCATGATGCGGTTCGTCGCGGCGTCATCTGCTTCATCGTTCCGGAAGGAGCCGACGTGGAGGGCGAGGGGAGACTTCGGTACATCGCGTTTGACACGGTCGAGATTGACCTCGACGGCCGGCGCGTGAGCGTGGGCGGCCGCGACGTCGCGCTGGAGCCCAAGGCGTTCGACGTGCTGGCGCTGCTGGTGCAGGCGCCGGGCAAGGCGTTCTCGCGCGACGAACTGCTCGACGCGGTGTGGGGCCATCGCCACGTCACGCCCGGCGTGCTCAATCGCGTCGTCACCCTGGTCCGCCACGCGCTTGGCGAGAATGCAGGCAGCACGCGCCATATCCGCACCTTGCATGGTGTCGGCTATCGCTTCGATGGTGTCGTGCGGCGCTACGCGCAGCGCGTCGCGTCGTCGGAAGACCCCACGGCGACCAGCGACGCCGCGTCGGCAATGTCGTCGGCCGCGGTGGCTTCGAGGCCGGGCGATGCGTCGGTGGCGCCGCCATCCGCAGCCGTCGCCGGAGGGTACGCGGAGGATGCAGTGGCTGCGGCCGCGCCTGTCGTGCCAGCGACGCCGCGTCGACAGTCGGCGTCGCCCGTGCTTTGGGTGCTTGTGGTGGCCTTGGTTGTCGCCGCCAGCGGTGCCTTGTTTTGGCGGCGGGGGAATTCCGCGAAACCGGCAGTCGCACCGCTGCCCACCCTGGTGGTGCTGCCGCTGCGCGTGATCGGCGACGACAAGGGCGAGGCTGTCTTCGCCGACGGCCTCAGCGAGGAGCTGACCACCGAGCTCGCGCGTGTCGACGGCCTACGCCTGATCGCCAGCGTGTCGGCCGCACGGGCGCGCGAGCTGGGACTCGACGCGGCGCAGCTGGCCGAGCGCCTGCATGTCACCCACGCGATCGAAGGCAGCCTGCGCGAGTCCGGCGATGCATTGCACATCGACCTGCGCCTGATCGAAACCCCGTCGGGGCGCACGCTGTGGGCGCAGGGCTACGACCGCCAGGCAAAGGACGTCTTCGGCGTGCAGCAGCAGATCGCGCAGGCCGTGGCGTCGGCGCTCGCGTTGCATCTTCCGCTGGACCGCGTCGCGGCCCAGCTGCCCGACCCCGCGGTGTTCCGCGAATACCTCCGGCTGCGCCATATCTTCCTCGCGCGCCCCATCGGCGCCGACTATGAGAAGGCCGAGAGCGATCTGGATGCGTTGGCCGCGCATGCGCCCGCTTTCGCGCCGGTGCACGGGCTGCTCGCGCTCAATCTCGCCACCCACTTCGAGCCCGGGCACGAACAACAGGCGCTGCCGGAAGCCACCCGGGCGCTGCGGCTCGATCCCGACGACGTGTACGCGCAGGCCGCGCTGGGCGAGCTGGCCTGCGAACGCAATGAATGGAACGACTGCATGAAGCAGTTGCGTGCCACGCTGGCGCACAACCCTGCCGATCCCGTCATGAACTCGCTGGTGGGCTTGCGTCTGGGGCGGCTCGGCTACCGCGAGCAGGCGCTGCGCCAGTTCCAACTTGAGTACGCGATGGATCCGCTGAGTTACTGGGCGGTCGCCAATCTCGGTACCCAACTCGATACGCTGGGCCGCCACGCGGAGGCGCAGCACTATCTCGACGCGCTGCCTGGCCTGGACGGCAAGCCCAACCTCATGACCGACATGATGCGCTGGCGCAATGCCGTCTGGCGCCACGACCTGGCCGGTGCGCGCGACATCGCCGCACACATGCCCGACGATTTTGTGCGGAAGCCGCTGTACCTCGCCTTCAGCGTGGCGCTGGCCGATCCTGCCCGCTGGCCGCAAGCGCTGGCGGAACTGCGGGCAGCGCAGGCGACCAGCGACGAGCCGTTCCTGCTGCAACTGCAGGTGCCGCATCCCGACGAAGCGACGGCATTGCGCGTTTTCGAAACGGCTGGGCAATTCGAGGGCAAGCTGATGTGGGTGCCCGAATACGCCGCGATCCGGCAAGGCCCGGCGTTCTCCGCCTTCCTGCGCCGCACCAACACGCTGGCCTACTGGAACGCGAACGGCTGGCCGCCGCAGTGCAGGCCAGACGGCGACGGCGCGCGCTGCGACTGATCCCGTTTCGTTCCATCCCGGTCCTCCCCTGCCGACCGCAGGGGAGGACGAAAGGAACATTACGCCGAGGGCATGGGCTGCAATGCGCAGGTCACCTTCGTGTTCCAGTCGGCGAAGGTGCCTTTGGGGTTGTCCTGCCACGCCCAGACATGCAGGTAGTAGGCCTCCGGCAGGCCGAAACGGTTCGGCACCTGCAACAAGTTCATCAGGTTGCCGGCCACCTCGGGCGGCGGGCCGCTCGGGTTGCGCGCGGCCCAGTCGGCGGCGACCTCGATGAACTCCACGCCCACCAGGCGCATCGAGCCGTCCGCCATCGGTTCGTAGATCAGCGCTTCCGGCGCGCTCGGATCAAGCACGCCGTCGGCGATGCGCGACGGGTTCACCAGATGGACGCCCATGGCGCCGGTATCCGGCCCGCTCACGCACGGCGTGGCGACCACCCAGCCGGTCTCCTTGTGCAGGGCCACGTTGATGTCCTTGTACTTCGCGGTCGCGAGGCGGATTTCCTGCACCAGCGGGGAATTGGCGTTGACGCCCATGCCCTGGGACATGTCCATGGACGATGCATCGCCCGATGGCGCCCCCAGCACGTAGGCGGACGGCAATGCCAGCGCCAGCGTGGACATGGCGATGAAGAGTGCGTGACGTGACATGATTCCCTCCGGTCGGTTCGGCAGCGATGGAACGGTCCGCGGCAGTCTTTGCCGCCCGTCCAGCCTGCCCCCGGCCACGTCAGGAAGCTTGAGGACGGGCTTGGGCAGTCGCGAGGAAATCGTGTGGAAAGCTTGGGGAACGGCATGGCTCTGCGGCTTCCCGGCCACCGGGCCGCTGTCGTCCGGGCGGTCGTCAGGCGCCATCACACAGGAGCATGCGCATGTCCGATTTCACCAAGGTGCGATTCGTACTCGCCGTGCCGGACCTGGCCAGGTCCACGGATTACTACACGTCGGTGCTCGGGCTGGGCATCGAGTTCACGGCGCCGGGCTGGAGTTTCCTGGCGCGGGGCAGCTTCCGCGTGATGCTGGGCGAGTGCGTGGATGCCATGCCGCCTGCCGGGCTCGGCGATCATTCGTGGTACGGCTACGTCACGGTTTCGGATGCTGCGGCGCTGTACGCGGAGTACCAGGCGGCGGGTGCCGAGTTCATCCAGCCGCTGGCGGACAAGCCCTGGGGCATGCGCGAGTTCGGCGTCCGCACGGTGGATGGGCACCGCATCATGTTCGGGCAGGAACTGCAGTCCTGACCGGTGCCGGGGCATCCATGCCGCCGCCGTTCTACGATGCGCTTCCATCGAAAACGACAGGTGCCGTGGCCATGCTGCAATACGCGTTGAAGGTGCTGGTCTCGGCCATCGTCGTGGTGGCCATCTCCGAACTGGGGAAGCGCAGTTCGTTGTGGGGCGCGCTGCTCGCGTCGCTGCCGCTGACTTCCCTGCTGGCCTTCATCTGGCTCTGGCGCGACACCGGCAACGTGGCGGCGATCGCCTCGCTCTCGCACGGCATCTTCTGGCTGGTGCTCGCGTCGCTGCCGCTGTTCCTGATACTGCCGGCCCTGCTCAGGCACGGGATGGAGTTCTGGCCGGCGCTGGGCCTTGCATGCCTCGCCACCGTCGGCGTGTATTTCGCGTTGGTATGGCTGCTGGGACGGCTTGGCGTGCGCATCTGATTTTCCGTGTGACCGGAGGAGAGCTGACATGCCCAAGGCGATCGACCACATAGCCCTGGTGGTGCGCGATCCCGCGCGCAGCGCCCGCTTGTTTGCGCAGGTGTTCGACGATGCGCGCGTGGAATTCGGCCAGGGCGACCACGACACCCTGGTCCGGCTGGGCGGTGTCTGCCTGGTACTGGTGCGCGGCACGCCGCCGGCCACGCGCAACGGCGACCATGTCGCCTTCGCGGTGGACAAGGCCGAGCAACTGGCCTGCGCCGGGCGGTTGCGCGCCGCGGGGGTCGGATACCTGATGGCACGCGGCGACAGCGCGCTGTATTTCGACGACTACGACAACCACGTGTTCGAGCTGGAAGTGATCGAAGGCGGCTGATACCGTGCCAGCAGCACCGACCGGCTTCATGCCCGCGCGCAAGGACGTGAAGCCAAAGGCGGGGACGCTTCCGTGGTCAGGCCGGGACTTCGTCGGCGCGCGCCACGCCCAGCCGCCCCAGATCCCGCACCGCCCCGTTCGCGGCATTCGAAGCCAGCGCGGCATAGGCCTGCAGCGCGACGGAAACCGGACGCGTGCGGTTCTGCGGCTTCCACGCATTGCGGCCGCGCGCCTGCATCGCGGCGCGGCGGGCGGCGATCGTTTCGTCGGAAAGATCGAGCTGGATGCGGCGCTCGGGAATGTCGATCACGATGGGGTCGCCGTCTTCGACCAGGGCGATCAGGCCGCCTTCGGCGGCTTCGGGCGAGACGTGGCCGATGGAGAGGCCGGAGGTGCCGCCGGAGAAGCGGCCGTCGGTGATCAGCGCGCAGGCCTTGCCCAGGCCTTTCGACTTGAGATAGCTGGTGGGGTAGAGCATTTCCTGCATGCCGGGGCCGCCGCGCGGGCCTTCGTAGCGGATTACCACCACGTCGCCGGCCTTCACCTTGTTGCCGAGGATGCCGCTCACCGCCGCTTCCTGGCTTTCGTAGACCCTGGCGGTGCCGTTGAAGCGGAGGATGGAATCGTCCACGCCCGCGGTCTTCACGATGCAGCCTTCCGGCGCGAGGTTGCCGAACAGCACGGCGAGGCCGCCGTCGTGGCTGAAGGGCGCCTCGGCCGAGCGGATCACGCCATGCTCGCGGTCGGTGTCCAGGCTCTTGAAGCGCGAGGACTGGCTGAAGGCGACCTGCGTGGGCACGCCGCCGGGCGCCGCGCGGTAGAAGGTGTGCACCGCTTCGTCGCTGCTGCGCCGGATGTCCCATTGCGCCAGCGCGTCGCCCAGCGTGGGCGCATGCACGGTGGGGCGGGCGGTGTCGAGCAGGCCGGCGCGATCGAGTTCGCCCAGGATGGCCATGATGCCGCCGGCGCGATGCACGTCTTCGAGATGCACGTCGGCCTTCGCCGGCGCCACCTTGCACAGGCAGGGCACGCGGCGGGAGAGACGGTCGATGTCGGCCATGGTGAAGTCCACGCCGCCTTCGCGCGCCGCCGCCAGCAGGTGCAGCACGGTGTTGGTGGAACCACCCATGGAGATGTCCAGGCTCATCGCGTTCTCGAACGAGGCGCGGTTGGCGATGGTGCGCGGCAGGGCGGTGTCGTCGTCGTGCTCGTACCAGCGGCGGGCCAGTTCGACGATGCGGCGGCCGGCCTGGCGGAACAGCTGCTCGCGGTCGGCGTGCGTGGCCAGCACCGAACCGTTGCCGGGCAGCGCCAGGCCCAGCGCCTCGGTGAGGCAGTTCATCGAGTTGGCGGTGAACATGCCCGAGCAGGAGCCGCAGGTGGGGCAGGCCGAGCGCTCGAGGGTGGCCACTTCGGCGTCGCTGTAGCTGTCGTCGGCGGCGGCCACCATGGCGTCGATCAGATCCAGCGAGCGATCCACGCCCTTCATCTGCGTCTTGCCCGATTCCATCGGACCGCCGGAGACGAACACGACGGGGATGTTCAGCCGCATCGCGGCCATCAGCATGCCGGGGGTGATCTTGTCGCAGTTGGAGATGCACACCAGCGCGTCAGCGCAGTGCGCGTTGGCCATGTATTCCACGCTGTCGGCGATCAGCTCGCGCGAGGGCAGCGAATAGAGCATGCCGCCGTGGCCCATGGCGATGCCGTCGTCCACCGCGATGGTGTTGAACTCCTTGGCCACGCCGCCGGCGGCCTCGATCTCGCGCGCGACCAGCTGGCCGAGGTCCTTCAGGTGCACGTGGCCGGGCACGAACTGGGTGAAGCTGTTCGCCACCGCGATGATCGGCTTGCCGAAGTCGCCGTCCTTCATGCCGGTGGCGCGCCACAGGCTGCGGGCACCGGCCATGTTGCGGCCGTGGGTGCTGGTGCGGGAACGGTAGGCAGGCATGTGTTTCGTGCTCCGGGGATCAATGTGGATGCGGGTGTCAGCTGCGCAGCAGCAGGCGGTAGGCGGCGTTGTCGCTCTCGTCGCAGTGCGGGTAGCCGAGTGTGTCGAGAAAGCGGCGCAACGCGGCCTGCTCGTCGGCCGGCACCTGGATGCCGACCAGGATGCGGCCGTGGTCGGCGCCGTGGTTGCGGTAGTGGAACAGGCTGATGTTCCAGTCCGGGTGCAGGCGGGCGAGGAAATCGGGCAGGGCGCCGGGGCGCTCGGGGAAGTCGAAGCGGTACAGCCGCTCGTCCTGCGCCAGCGGCGAGCGGCCGCCCACCATGTGGCGCAGGTGCAGCTTGGCCAGCTCGTCGTCGGCCAGGTCGAGTACGGCGAAGCCCTGCGCGCGGAACGCGGCGGCCAGCGCCGCGCGTTCGTCGCGGCTGGCGGTCTGCACGCCGACGAAGATGTGTGCCTGCTTCGCGTCGCCGATGCGGTAGTTGAATTCGGTGATGCTGTGCCGGCCCAGCGCGGCGCAGAAGCGGCGGAAGCTGCCGCGTTCCTCGGGGATGGTCACCGCGAACAGCGCCTCGCGCTGCTCGCCGGCCTCGGCGCGCTCGGCCACGAAGCGCAAGCGCTCGAAGTTCATGTTCGCGCCGGAGACGATCGCGGCGAGCGTTGCGCCCCGCAGCTTGTGCGCGGCGGCGTACTGCTTCAGCCCCGCCAGCGCCAGCGCGCCGGAGGGCTCGGGCACGCTGCGGGTTTCCTGGTAGACGTCGCGGATCGCGGCGCACAGCGCATCGCCGTCCACGCGCAGCACTTCGTCCACGTGGCGGCGGCACAGCGCGAAGGTGAGCGCGCCCACCTGCTTCACCGCGGTGCCGTCGGCGAACAGGCCCACCTCGGGCAAGGTCACGCGCATGTCCTCCTCCAGCGAACGCGCCATCGCGTCGGAATCGGTCGCCTGCACGCCGATCACCTTCGTCTGCGGCGACAGCGTCTTGATGTAGCCGGCCACGCCGGCGAGCAGGCCGCCGCCGCCCACCGGCACGAACACCGCGTCGGGCGAGGTGGGCAACTGGCGCAGAAGTTCCATGCCTACGGTGGCCTGGCCGGCGATCACGTCGATGTCGTCGAAGGGATGCACGAACACCAGGCTGCGCTCGGCCTCGATGCGCGCGGCGGCGGCTTGGGCGTCGCTGTAGGAATCGCCAGCCAGCAGCACTTCCACGGAGTCGCCGCCGAAGCGGCGCACCGCATCCACCTTCACCTGCGGTGCGGTCACCGGCATCACGATCAGCGCGCGGATGCCCAGTTTCGCCGCGGCCAGCGCCACGCCCTGCGCGTGGTTGCCGGCGGAAGCGGCGACCACGCCGCGCGCACGCTGAGGGGCGCCCAGCGCGGCCATCTTGTTGTATGCCCCGCGCAGCTTGAACGAGAACACCGGCTGCAGGTCCTCGCGCTTCAGCAGCACGCGGTTGCCGAGGCGCGCGGACAGCAACTCGGCGGTTTCCAGCGGCGTCTCGCGCGCCACCTCGTATACGCGCGCGGCCCACGTGCGGCGCAGCAGTTCGAGATCGGCGGGTGCGTCGCCGGATGGCTGTTCGCGCGTGGCGAGCTGCGGGCTCATGCGGGTGTGGCGGCGAACCGGCTGCCGTCGCGGCCGCCCACCAGCGACAGGCTGCTCGCATCCAGCACATCCACCAGCTTGCGCAGCTGGCGCAGGATCTGTTCCAGCGTGCCCTCGTCACCGTGCATCACCAGGGTGAGCTGCGACATCGCGGGGTCATGGGTGGTCGCCACGGTGAGCGCGTCGATGTTGACGTGGCGCGCGGCGAACAGCCCGGCCACGCGCACCAGCGCGCCGGACTCGTTCTGCAGCAGGATGGACAGGGTGTGTTTCATGGCTGTGCTCCGCATGGCGACAACGCGAACCTTGATGGGTGGGACTAACCGTTCGCCCTGAGCGTAGGCCCGCAGGGCCGAAGTCGAAGGGGAAGTAGCGAGGCGTTTCGACTCCGCCCGCTGCGCGGGCTACGCTCAACGCGAACGGTGTTTTCAGAACATCGACGTGGCCGGAACCTCGCTCGCCCCGATCGGCGCCGCGTCGCGCGAGGCGATGAACTCGCCGGTGATCATCTGCGCATAGGTGGCGCCCGGCCCCACCATCGGGTACACGCCGGCGTCGGGATCGATCATCACTTCCAGGAAAGCGGGTCCATCGAAGGCGAGGAACTCGGCGACGGTGGATTCCAGCTGCGCCTTGTCCTGCAGCCGGCGCGCCCACTCGAAGCCGTCGGCCTGCGCGGCGAGCACGAAGTCCTTCTTGTGCAGGCTCTTGTCGGAGGCGGCGAAGCGCCGGCCGAAGTACAGCTTCTGCCACTGCCGCACCATGCCGTCGCCGCTGTTGTTGAGCACGACGACCTTCAGCGGCAGGCCGTAGGTGGTGACGGTTTCCAGCTCGCCCAGGTTCATGCGGATGCTGGCGTCGCCGTCGATGTCGATCACCAGCGCGTCGGGCCGCGCGAACTGCGCGCCGACCGCCGCGGGCAGGCCGAAACCCATCGTGCCCATCGAGCCGGAGGTGAGCCATTGCCGCGGCGCGCGGAAGTCGAAGTACTGCGCGGCCCACATCTGGTGCTGGCCCACGCCGGTGCTGACCACGGCCCGGCCCCTGGTGTGGCGGTTGATCGCCTCGATCACCGCCTGCGGCTGGATCAGCGCGTTCGCGCGGTCCCAGTCCATCGCGTGCGCGCGCTTCAGCGCGGCGACATGGGCATGCCAGTCGTCCAGCGCGGGGCGGATGCCGCGGCCCTGGCCGTAGCGCGTCAGCCGTTCCAGCGCGAGGCGCAGTGGACCCACGTGCTGCCAGTCCACCGGCTTCACCTTGCCGATCTCGGCGGGGTCGATGTCGATCTGCGCGATGAACTTCGCGCGCGGCGCGAACTTCGCGGGCACGCCGGCCACGCGGTCGTCGAAGCGCGCGCCCAGCGCGAACACGAAGTCGCAGTCCTCCACCGCGTAGTTCGCGTAGGCGGTGCCGTGCATGCCCAGCATGTGCAGCGCCAGCGGCTCGGTGCTGTCGAACGCGCCCAGCCCCATCAAGGTGGTGGTGACCGGCAGGCCGAACGCATCGGCGAACACGCGCAGCGCCACCGCCGCCTCCGCCGCGATCACGCCGCCGCCGGCGTAGACCAGTGGGCGCTTCGCCTGCATCAGCGCGGCGAAGAACGCGGCGCAGGCCTCGTCGTCCAGCCGCGCCTCTTCCACTGCACGCAGGCGCGCGCGATAGCCTGGGATGGCAAGGCGGCTGGCGCCGTCGAAGCGCAGCGTGGCGTTCTGCACGTCCTTCGGCACGTCCACCACCACCGGGCCGGGGCGACCGCTGCGCGCGATCTCGAACGCGGTGCGCAGCGTGGCTTCCAGCTGTGCGACCTCGGTGACCAGGAACACGTGCTTGGCGCAGGCGCCCATGATGTTGCTGACCGGCGCCTCCTGGAACGCGTCGCTGCCCAGCGACGAGGTGGGCACCTGGCCGCAGATCGCCACCAGCGGAATCGAGTCGGCCATCGCGTCGCGCACCGGCGTCACCATGTTGGTGGCGCCGGGGCCGGAGGTGACGATGGCCACGCCCACCTTGCCCGAGGCGCGCGCGTAGCCCGCGGCCATGAAGCCTGCGCCCTGCTCGTTGGCGGGCACCACCAGCGGCATAGGCTCGCGGCCTCCGGCCGAGGCGTGGTCGACGTTGTAGCGGAACACGGCGTCGTACACCGGCAGGATCGCGCCGCCGGAATAGCCGAACAGCACGCCGGTGCCTTCGTCGGCCAGTACCTGCACGATCGCCTCGGCGCCGGTCATGGCGTGGCCAGCGAGCGGGTGCGACTGGGAGGCGGGGGCCGCGTGGGCGGTCTGCGTGGTGGCGGTCACGATGGGTTCCTGTGGGTGGGGGGCGCAGGCATCAGTTGCGGATCAGGTCGCGCTCGACGGCCGGATGCACCGGCACGCCGAAGGTGGCGATGATCTGCAGGTCCTGCTCCAGCGTGGAGAAGCGTTCCCACGCGATGCCGTTCACGTCGGTGGCGCTGCTGAAGCCCTGCGCGTCGTCGTCCTCGAAGCCCAGCTGGCAGATCTGGCCGGCCTTTTCGGGCTGCTGGCGGATCGAGAAGTTGAGGCTGTCGGTGCGCCACATCGCGTAGATGCCGTAGACCAGGGCCTGCGGCGGCTGGCCCAGGCGCTTGCTGTAGTCGGCGATGGAGGCGTCCAGGTCGGCGACGGCCAGGGCGATATGGAAGCGTTTCATGGCGTACCTCGTGTTCATTCGTGTGCGGAAAGCGGGCCGCGCCTTGCATCGGGCGCGGCTCGGCGCCGGCGTCAGCCGACCTTCTTCAGCGGTTCGGCGGCGGGCTTGGGCGCATTGGTCTGCAGCCACGGCATGCGGGCACGCAGCTTCGCGCCCACCTGCTCGACCGGGTGATCCAGGTCGGCCTGCTTGAACTTCTTGTAGTTCGGCAGGCCGGCGTTGTATTCGGCGATCCAGTTGCGCGCGAAGGTGCCGTCCTGGATGTCCTTCAGCACGTCCTGCATGCGCTGCTTCACGCCGGCGTCGATCACGCGCGGGCCGCTGACGTAGTCGCCGTACTGCGCGGTCTCGGAGACGAACTCCAGCATGCGGGTGATGCCGCCCTCGTAGAACAGGTCGACGATCAGCTTCAGCTCGTGCAGCACTTCGTAGTAGGCGATCTCCGGCTGGTAGCCGGCTTCCACCAGCGTCTCGAAGCCGGCCTGCACCAGCGACGAGGCGCCGCCGCACAGCACGGCCTGCTCGCCGAACAGATCCGTCTCGGTCTCTTCCTTGAAGTCGGTCTTGATCAACATCGCGCGGCCACCGCCGATGCCGTCGGCATAGGCGTGGGCCTTGGCCTCGGCCTGGCCGGACACGTCCTGGTACACCGCCCAGATGCACGGCACGCCGCGGCCGCGCTCGTATTCGGTGCGCACCAGCGCGCCGGGGCCCTTCGGCGCCACCAGGATCACGTCGATGTCCTTGCGCGGATCGATCTGCTGGAAGTGCACGTTGAAGCCGTGTGCGAACAGCAGCGCGGCGCCGGGCTTGATGTTCGGCTCGATGCTTTCCTTGTAGAGCTTGGGCTGCACCATGTCGGGGGTGAGCACGGCGACCAGGTCGGCACCCTTCACCGCTTCGCCCGGCTCGGCCACGGCGAAACCTTCAGCCTTGGCCTTATCCCATGAGGGGCCACCCTTGCGCAGGCCGACCACGACATCGAGGCCGGAATCGCGCAGGTTGAGGGCGTGGGCGCGGCCCTGGCTGCCGTAGCCGAGGACGGCGATGCGGGCCTTGGCGAGCGTGTCGTTGGTGGTGTGCGTGTTGTTCGAGGTCGGGCTCATGCGATGACTCCTTTGTGGACGATGGCGTGGGTGCGTGTGGTGGTATGCGATCGGGTGTGACGGGTTGCCTCCCCTGCGCGCGCCATGGCGCCAGACAGGGGGCGGCGACGGAAGCACGCTGGGGAGTGGGCGTTCGTCGTCGATGGCGCCGCGGACGGCGCGCAGGGGAGGGCAAGGGTGGCGAAGGCGTATCGGCCTTTGCCGTGACGGTGCGGGCGCGCGCTCAACCGCATGAGCGTGCTCCGCTGAAGGAGGCGTGTTCGCTGCCGGCGTGCTCTTCCAGTGCCGCCAGCACCGCGTCACGCACGTCGGCGGTGCTGGCCTGGCCGCCGAGGTCGCGCGTGCGCGGGCCGTGCTGCAGCACGTGGTTGACGGCGGCCTCCACTGCCTGCGCCTCGGCCTCCAGTTGCAGCGAGTGCCGCAGCAGCAGCGCGACGGACAGGATGGTGCCGACCGGATTGGCGATGCCCTTGCCCGCGATGTCGGGCGCCGAACCATGGATCGGTTCGTACAGCCCGGTGCGGCCCTCGCCGATGGAGGCCGAGGGCAGCAGGCCCAGCGAGCCGGCCAGCGCGGCAGCTTCGTCGGTGAGGATGTCGCCGAACAGGTTCTCGGTGACCACCACGTCGTAGCTGCCGGGGCGGGTCAGCAGCAGCATCGCCATCGAATCGACCAGTTGGTGCTCCAGCGTGACGTCGGGATAGTCGGCGGCCACGCGCGCCACGGTGCGGCGCCACAGCCGCGAGGTCTCCAGCACGTTCGCCTTGTCCACCGAGGTGACGTGGCGGCGGCGGCCGCGCGCCAGCTCGAAGGCGCGGCGGGTGACGCGCTCGATCTCGGCCTCGGTGTATCTGCATTCGTCGGTGGCGTAGTCGGCGCCTTTGGTCTTCGCGCCGAAGTAGGCGCCGCCGGTCAGTTCGCGCACGAACAGCACGTCGACGTCCTTCAGCTTCTCGTCCTTCAGCGGTGACAGCGCGGCCAGCGCGGGGTGCACGGTGAGCGGGCGCAGGTTGGCGTACACGCCCAGGCCGGCGCGCAGGGCCAGCAGGCCCTGCTCGGGGCGCACCCTGGCGTTCGGGTCGGACCACTTCGGCCCGCCCACCGCGCCCAGCAGCACCGCGTCGGCGGCCTGGCACGCGGCCAGCGTGGCGGCAGGCAGCGGCTCGCCGGTGGCGTCGATGGCACAACCGCCGACCGGTTGCTCCTCGAAGTGAA
>DATEKS010000152.1:0-7488 GCA_035277325.1 Rhodanobacter sp. | reverse complement strand
CGACCCGTCGTCCTGGGCTCTGCCGCAGTCCTGATCTTCGCCATGGCTGCAAACGCGGCGATGGCGCAGGACACTGCCAAGTCGACGGCCGCGCCAGCCAAGGCCGCCACGGCTGCGCAACCTGCCTCCGCCACGGCCGCGCCGGCTACCGCCGAAGCGGCGGTGAAGCCCGACGACGCCACCGCCGGCCAGGGCAAGGCCGCCGCCTGCGGCGCCTGCCACGGCATGGACGGCAACTCCACCGATCCGCAATACCCCAAGCTGGCCGGCCAGAGCGAGCAGTACATCGTCCACCAGCTGGAGAACTTCAAGAGCGGCAAGCGCCAGAACCCGATCATGCTGGGCATGGCCACGCCGCTGTCCGAGCAGGACATGCACGACATCGGCGCCTACTTCGCCAGCAAGACCGCGCTGCCCGGCGTGGCCGACCAGGCGCTGGTCGAACACGGCCAGCAGTTGTTCCGCGAGGGTGACGTCAAGCGCGGCATTCCCGCCTGCATGGCCTGCCACAGCATCGACGGCCGCGGCAATCCCGGCGCGATGTACCCGCAGCTGCAGAGCCAGCATGCGCAGTACGTCGAGGCCACGCTGAAGGCCTGGCACGACGGCACCAGCTGGGGCACGGACGCGCACTCGCAGATCATGCCGGCGATCGCGCAGAAGCTGGCCCCGAACGACATCGCCGCATTGGCCAGCTACATCGAAGGCCTGCACCCGGCCACGGCCGCGGATCTGCAGAAGCCTGCCGCCACACCCTGATTGTTCGAAGAGCGTACCGGCCGCACGCCGGTGCGCCCGCTCCGTGCCATTGATGCCGAGGTAATCCCATGTTGAAGCGTTTGCCGATCCTGTGCGCCGCCCTGCTGGCGCTGACCGCCTGCGGCCATTCCGGCGACAACGGCACTGCCGCACCGGCCACGCCCACGGCAGCGAGCACCGCCGCGACGGCACCGGCTGCAGCGGCGAGCGCCAGCACGCCGGCACCCGCAGCCAGCAACGCGCCGGCCAACGCTTCCACTGCAGCCCCGGCCAGCGCCGGTTCCGCCGCGCCCACCGCCGCGGCCACCAGTGCAGCCGCAACTCCAGCCCCCGCCCAACCCTTCGTCGACGACGGCAAGTGGGTCGAGGGCAAGGACTACTTCCGCATCGATCCGGCCCAGCCCAAGGCCGTCCCCACCGACAAGATCGAGGTGGTCGAGGTGTTCTCCTACGCCTGCCCGGCCTGCAACGCCTTCCACAGCGCGATGGACCAGATCGAGAAGAGCCTGCCGTCCGATGCGGTGGTGCACTACCTGCCGGCTTCGTTCCGCCCCGACGAGAACTGGCCGGTGTACCAGCGCGCGTTCTACGCCGCCGAGGCGCTGGGCGTGCGCGCCAAGACCCAGGACGCGATGTTCGACGCCACCTGGAAGACCGGCGAGACGGCCACCTACGACCTCAACACCGGCCGCCCCAAGCCCAAGGGCGCCTGGCCCACCATCGAGGACATCGCGAAGTTCTACGCGAAGTACGGCGTGGATCCCAAGGAGTTCACGGCGGTGGCCAACTCCTTCTCGGTCAACACCAAGATGAAGCAGGCCGACGACCTCATCAAGGCCTACGGCGTGCCCGGCACGCCCACCATCGTGGTGGACGGCAAGTACCGCTTCTCGCCTTCCGACGTGCACACCGTGCAGCGCGCGATCGAGCTGACCCAGTGGCTGGTGGTGAAGGAAGCCGCCGCCGGGGCCGGCAAGTAGCAGCGACTTCAGCCGCGACGCGCCCTCCTGAAACCGTCCCCGAGCATCTCCCGATGAAGCACCTCACCCGTCTGCGCACCGTCACCCTGCTCGCCGGCCTCGCGCTTGCCAGCGCCTGCACCGCGCAATCCGGCACGCCGCCGCCGTATACCGAGGGCGAGCAGTACGTCACCCTGCCCGGCCCGCACCAGCGCTACAGCAGCGAGGGCAAGGTGGAGGTGGCCGAGGTGTTCTCCTACGGCTGCATCCATTGCGCCGAGTTCGCGCCGATCGCCGAGAAGCTGAGGAAATCGTTGCCGGCGGGCGTGAAGTTCGAACTGGTGCCGGCACCGTTCAACGCCGAGTGGCTGCCGTTCGCGCGCGCCTACTATGCGGCCAAGCAGCTGGGCGTGGTGGATCGCACCCACCTGCAGCTGTTCGTGGCCAAGTTCGCCCAGCATTATCCGCTGAACTCGCTGGACGACCTCGCCGACTTCTACGCCCGCGAAGGCGTGAACCGCGCCGAGTTCATGCGCCTCGCCACCTCCGACGCCGCCACCACGCAGCTGAAAGCGGATCTTGCGCTGATCCAGAAGTGGGGCGTGGACGGCACGCCCAGCATCGTGATCAACGGCAAGTACCGCGTCACCAACGTGCACACGCTGGACGAGCTGTCCGCGGTGGCGCAGTGGCTGGCGAAGCGCGAGCTGGCCGGGGCGGACAAGAGCGGCAAGTGAGCACCTGATCGCCGCCGCGCGGGCGTTCACGTCCGCTGCGGCCTTCCGCGTGTACCGTACGCAGCCTGATGAACCGTGCCGCCCCCGTCCCCGCCGAACGCCGTCTGCGCCTGTTGAGCTGCAACATCCTCGCCGGCGCCAGCGTGCAGCGCTACAGCGAATACGTCACCCGCAGCCTCAACGCGGTGCTGCCTGGGCGCAGCAAGATCGACAACCTCGACCGCCTCGCCGCGCTGCTGCCGCAGTTCGACGTGATCGGCCTGCAGGAGGCCGACGCCGGCAGCCTGCGCTCGGGCTTCCTCAACCAGACCCGCTACCTCGCCGAAACTGCCGGCATGCCCTACTGGAGCCACCAGCCGAACCGGCCGGTGGCGAAGCTGTCGCACACCGCGAACGGACTGATCAGCCGCATCGAGCCCAGCGCGGTGATCGACTACCCACTGCCCGGCCGCCTGCGCGGGCGCGGCGCGCTGTTGGCCAAGTTCGGCGAAGGCCGCGACGCACTGGCGGTGATGGTCGCCCATCTCTCGCTCAGCGCGCCCTCGCGCGCGCGCCAGCTGGGTTTCATCGCCGAACTGCTGGAGGACTACCCGCACGTGGTGCTGATGGGCGACCTCAACACCGATGTGGGCAGCATCGAGATGCGCCAGCTGTTCGCCCGCTCGCGGCTCCAGCCGCCCGCGCAGCCCACGCCCACCTTCCCGAGCTGGAAGCCGAAACGCGCACTGGACCACATCCTCGCCTCGCCGTCGGTGGCGCTGGAGAAGGTCTGGACGCTGCCGCAGGCGTTCTCCGACCACCTCGCGCTGGCCGCGGAGATCTGCCTGCCCGCGGACAAGCCGACCCATCGTGGAGATCGACAATGAATGCCCGCCGCCTGCATGTGCTGACACCATGGCTGCTGCTGGTGCTGATCGGCCTCGGTGCGGTCTGGCTGCGCTATGGCCTGATCGAGCCGCCCGCGATGGCGCAGCTGTGCACCGCGGCATCGGCACCTGCCTGGTGCACGCTGCGCCAGGCGCTGGTGCTGGGCTTCCTGCACGAGGTCTATGGCGTGCTCGCGATCCTCGCCGCAGTGCTGGCGTTGCTGCGCCGCTCGCGCGCGCTGGCGTGGCTTGCCGCGGCGCTCGGCGCGGTCGCCTTGCAGCTCTACAACTACGAACCGGGTGCGCTGGCGCTGCTGGTCGGCTGTCTGCGTCTCGTGCATCTGACAGCGCCGCCTACGCGTCACTCCTGCGAAGGCGGGAATCCGGTGACTTGATGCCCGGGGCGCACGCGACGCTGCCTGCGTGAGCTCACCAGCCCCTCTCCTTCGCAAGTTTCAAGGCGGTTTCGGTCGCCTGCCGGCGCCCGAGTTACCTCTCTTTGCTGGCCCAAAGAGAGGTAACCCAGAGAAATGGCCTGATTCAATCCGCCGACACTACAAGCCGGTTGTCTTGAGGAGTTGGGAGCTACTCCCGCCTACACGATACGCGAGGCGGCCACACCGCGCCGTATCTGGGAACTGAGGGACACAAAGCCTCACGGCGCCTCGCACCGCGTTGGTTTCGCTGTTGTCTTGCCTTGGCTGCTGCTGTTGTTTCCGCGCGCCGGGAGCGCGTGCTCTTCCGGGGCCCTTGGGCGGCGGTGAGGCAGGCCGGCAGGCAGACGAAAACCCGCCGCAGGCGAGCGAGGATACGCAGGCGAAAGACTTTCGCGAGCAGCCCCCCTCTCGCCCAAGCCCCCTCGCTAGCGGGAGTGGGGAAGCCGATCACACCCGCCCCGTCACCGGAATCAGTGCGCCGGTGATCGCCGAGGCGGCATCGGAAAGCAGGAACACGATCACGTCCGCCAGCTGCTCCGGTTTCACCCAGCGCGCGAAGTCCGCGTCGGGCATGTCGGCACGGTTCGGCGGCGTGTCGATGATGCTGGGCAGCAGCGCGTTGACGGTGATGCCGCGCGGCTTCAGCTCCTCGGCCAGCGACTCGGTGAAGCGCATCACGCCTGACTTGGACGCGGTGTAGGCGCCCACGCCCGCCCCGGCCTTCAGCGCCGAGTTCGCGCCGATGTTGACGATGCGCCCGCGCCCGTCGGGCAGGTGCTGAAGCGCGGCCTTGCTCGCCGCCACCGCGGTGCGCAGGTTGATCCGGTAGAGCAGGTCCCAGGTTTCCGGGTCGCCGTCGGCCAGCGTCTCCCAGCGGAACGTGCCGGCGATGTTCACCAGCGCGTCGAGGCCACCCAGCGCCTCGGCCGCGGCATCGATCGCATGCTTCGCCGCGGCAGTATCAGCCAGGTCCACGCCACCGAAGCCGTGCACGGCACCCAGGTTCGCCGGCACCGGTGCGCGGTCGATCGCCGCCACCGCGGCGCCCGCGTCCAGCGCGGCGCGCACCACCGCCGCACCCAGGGTGCCGAAGGCACCGGTCACCACGATGCGTTGCTTGTCGAGGCGCATGATCTCCATCCTTTCAGCGGGGGTCGTCGAGCATAGTGCCTGTGCCGGCGGACGCGAAACGCGCGCGCCGCCACGCGGCGAACACCGGCAGCGCGATCAGCAGGTTGAGTGCGAGCCACAGCCAGGTCACCGGATTCTCGCCCAGCTCCAGCGCCACCACCGCACCCGCCAGCGGCGGCAGCCACGCGGCGAGGAACAGCGCCTCGCGCGAGGGCATCCGCCGGCGCTCGTCCAGCCATGAGGTCAGCGCGTAACCCGCGCAGGGAAGTTCGAGCAGGCCCAGCGGGAAGTCGCGGTAGCGGCCATCGAACACCAGCAGCAGACCGTACAGCGCCAGCACAAACAGCCACGCAAAGCGCAGCCGCCCCGTCGGCGCGGGCTTGTACGGTGCGCCCGCCAGCCGCCCGGCCAGCCAGCCAGCCAGCCGCAGCGCGGTGAACAACGCGGCGAGGCAGGCGACGGATGAGAGCAGCCACTCCCAGTCATCGCGGCAGGCGTAGATCATCTGCCGCCACTGCCAGGCCAGCGCGCAGCCGCTGGCGAAACCGGCCAGGCCCAACGCCAGCCAGCCGCGGCCACGCTGCCAGCGCCGGCGACGCAGGCCGGCCAGCACGAACAGCGCCATGCCCGCTGCACCGCCCAGCCAGCCCAGCCACCAGCGCGGCACCTCGACCACCGGCCCCCTCATCGCGAATTTCGGCCGCGCCTGCGCGTCGAAGATGCCCCAGTAGCCGCCCACGGTGCCTTCCAGCGTGCGTTTCCACGGCTGGTCGAAAGCCTCGATCACGTTGTACGGCATCTGCACGCTGGCGGCGTAGCGGAGGAATTCACGCAGGTAGCGCGCCTCGTTCACCCGGCTCGCCACGGCATCGCGGCGCGGCCGGCCCTCGCTGGGCCAGCCGGTCTCGCCGATCATCACGCGCTTGCCGGGAAACGCCTGCTCGACCTTCGCGTACACGTCCGCGACATGCCGGATCGCGCGCTCCGGCGGCACCGGCTGGTCCTCCCAGTACGGCAGGATGTGGATGGTGATGAAGTCCACCGACCTGGCGAGCTCCGGATGGCGCAGCCAGTACTCCCACACGTCGGCATAGCTCACCGCGATGCTCGCCGGCAGGGCCGCGCGCACCTCGCGCAGATAGCCGGCGATTTCCGTGCTCGACAACTCGCCGCGCAGCAGCACCTCGTTGCCCACGATCACCCCGCGCAGCACCTGCGGGTACTTGCGCGCCGTGGCGATGCCCAGCGCAACCTGCTCGGCGTTCGCCTTGGCATCGCGACCCAGCCAGATGCCCATCAGCACCTGCATGTGGTAGCGCGCCGCGATGCCCGGCACCGCGGACAGGCCCTGCCCCTGCGAATACGTGCGCACGCAGTCGAAGCGCTCGGACAGCGCGCGCAGGTCGGCGTCGATGCGCGCAGGGCTGACCGAGGCGTGCGGGTCGAGCGGCGTCTCGCCCGGCTCGCGGAACGGTGCATAGGAGACGCAGGCGATCCGTGCCGAAGGCGCATCGGGCAAGTCCACCGGGCGGCCGGCCAGCCACCACCACGCCGCACCGGCCAGCGCGAGCAGCACCAGTGCCAACCAGGCGACGAGGCGACGGCCGCGGGACGAGGGGGAGAACGACATGCCGAGCCTGCACGAACGGGGGAGCGAGGTGCGCCAGCTTATCAGGCGCACACCGGACGCAAGCCGCTGCGCGCGCCGGTGCATTCAGGCACTTCCACTACAATCCGCCGCAGGGGATCACCAAGAGCCTGTTGCATATCTCCACGTACCTCGCGTTGCCCTCGAATGGCTGCCATGCGGAGACATTGAACAGGCCATCAAGGAGTTTGCATGTTTGCGAAGGCAGCGCCGCGGCGCCGTTCCCTCACCCGCCTGACGGCCCGGCTGCTGGCTGGCGGTACCCTGCTCGCCGCTGTCGGTGCATGGGCGGCCACGCCCGCCGAGGCGCAACGCACCGCGTTCAAGCAGGCCTGGGCGGCGGCCCAGCAGGGGGGCGACGGCTGGCGCGCGCATGCCGGCCAGCTGCGCAACTATCCGCTCTACCCCTACCTGCCCGCCGCCGCGCTGGAGCACGACATCCGCCAGATCGACCTGGCCACGGTGCAGGCGTACCTCGCGAAGTATCCCGAGCTGATCCCCGCACAGGACCTGCGCCGCGACTTCCTGCTGGAACTCGCACGGCGGCAGGACTGGAACGGCTTCCTCGCGCTGTACCAGCCCGGCATGGGCGACACGCTGACCTGCGACGCCTTGCAGGCGCGCATGGCGGGCGGCGCGAAACTCGACTTCGACGCCGACCTCGCCACGCTGTGGAGCCGACCCGAACTGCCCGGCGCCTGCGATCCCGTGCTGCAGGCCGCGCGCGACCAGGGCCTGCTGACCGCACCTCGCCTGTGGGCGCGCATCGACCGTGCCGCCGACGCCGGCAAGGGCGGCACCATCGCCGTGCTGGCGAACTGGCTGCCCACGCCGCAGAACCAGGAAGCGCAGTGGCTGGCACAGGCACTGCGCGACGCCCTCGAAAAGCGCATCGGCGCGTTCGACGATCTCGCGTTCGCCAACGCGGTGCTGCGCTGGCAGGCGGACGAG
>DATEKS010000151.1:0-4048 GCA_035277325.1 Rhodanobacter sp. | reverse complement strand
TGGATGCTGCGCCCATCCACCACCACGTCACCGTTGAAGAGCTGCGCCCGCAGGCGCAGCTCGCCCAATCCCAGCCCCAGCGTGCCCAGTCCCTTGGTGACCTTGTCCGCCGCCGGCGGCGCGATCGGCACGCCCTCGCTGCGCACGCTCAGATGGATGGTGGTGCCGCCGTCGGTGCTGTGCGTGTCGGTGGTCAGCGCGATGCGATCGCTGGGGCATTCCTTGAGCAGATAGGTGACCGCTTCGCAGGCCAGCCGGTAGAGCAGGGACAGCGTATTGCGCGGCAGCCGGCTCCACTGGCCATGCACGTTGGCCTGGTAGGTGATGCCGAAGCTTTCCAGTACCTGCACCAGCGGCCCTTCGCTCAGCGCATGCGGATGGCCGGCGCCCATCGGCGGCGACAATGCATCGGCCAGTTCCTTCAGGCGCGAGGTGGTCATGGTCAAGGCGCGCTTGTAGCTGTCCACCTCGCCGCGGTTGGGCGAGTGATCGAGCTGGATCAGCAGGTGGCGATGCGCGCGAGCCAGTTCGCCGCTGACGTAGGCCAACTCGAATGAGCTGCGCTGCAGTTTCATTTCGGCCAGATGCTGCTCCAGCCGCGCCTTGTCCAGCTGATCGTCCACCGCCGCGAGCGCATGCTCGAGCCGCGTGGTCTGCATGCCCAGCACGGTGGAGATGGTCAGGAACAGCGCCATCATGGTCTGCGTCATCAAGGTGGCGATGTCGAACATCTCCGGCATCAGCGCCACGATGCCGAAGCTGGCGATCGCGCCGATCACCGCCGCGCCCTTCCAGCCCCAGGTGATGGCGAAGTACGCGGCCGGCACGAACAGCACCGCCTGGCCGACGAAGCGCAGCGCCGTGTCCTGCGTGCCGGACAGCGCCAGCACTTCGATCGACACCGCCAGCACGGTGATCAGCGAGGCCTGCAGCAGACTGTGATTGGCCATCCAGACGCCGCGCAGCGAGCGTTGCTCGTACCACTGCTGCGCACCGGCCAGGGCCAGCGGCACCACGGCGAGCATGCCGCTGTAGGTACCCAGGAAATAATCGGAGACCAGATCGGTCAGCGGCTTGCGTCCGAAGCGTGCCGCTTCGGGCATCAGCGAGGCCACCATCAGGCCATCGGCGACCAGCAGCAGGCTGGCGCCGAAGATGCACACCAGTACGCTGCCCAGGCGGATATCCGGAAACGTGACGCCGGGCAGCTTGTCCTGGCACAGGCCCACCACCGCCATCAGCAAGGCGATCGGCGGCACGATGGAGGCCAGATAGAATTCCCAGCCGAACATGGCGACGCCGTCGTACAGATCGTAGGCCAGCAACAGCGTTTCACTGGCCAGCAGCGCGGGCCAGTAGCGTCGTGGCGTCAACAGAAGAACGGCCAGTTTCAGGCCGCTGGCCGGCACGAAGTGGGCGAAGCCCACCTTGCGCAGCAGCATGTAGGCGATGCCATAGATGATCGCGACCGCGAGCTGCCGCCCTAACCATCCAAGCCTGGATTCCATGTTCGCGCTGACCGCTCCGCTCCCCGATTCGGTGGCAAATTAGGGTCAGTGGCGTGAAATGTCCGAGAAGATTCCGCCCGCAACGATCGCCTGTTTTAGTGCTCATACGAGATGGCAAAACAGCGTGAAAGCGCGCTTAGCGCGGGGTGCTTGGTTGTCACGCACAACGTGACATAAGCGTCAAACCGATGGGCGATCGCATCACGTTTCGCATGCACGCCTGTCGTGGCGCAACGCGCAAAAAAACCGGCGTGCGCGCTCTGGCGGCACACGCCGGGTGACCGGGAGACCCGTCAATCGCGAATGCCGTGCGCCTTCAGCACATCGGCGATGTCCATGCGCCAGATGTTGCGCGAACCATTGAGCGGACCGTTCAGGCGCTTCTGCAATGAGCCGATGTCGTCGCGCTTCTTGGGAAACTGCACTTCATCCTGGCGGTTGCTGGAGACGTACAGCTCGCCGAAGCGCGGACCCAGGGTCGGCGCGTTCTCCAGTGCCGGCGTGTTGACGTCGCTGCCGAGGTGCTCGGGCTTGCCCCAGCGCCCGTCCGGCTGGCGGAAGGCGATATAGATATCGGCGCTGCCCAGCGAATCGCCTTCGTTGCCGGCATACAGCAGGAAGCGGCCCTTGGGATCGATGCAGGGATCCATGCGGTTGTGTTCGGCATCGCCCAGGTCCACGCGTTCCGGCGCGGCATAGCCCTGGCCGTTCGGGTGGATCACGTACACCTGGTAGAACTTGCCCGAATCCGGCCGGTGCGCCGAGAAATAGATGTCGCCATTGGCCGCCACCGTCGGGTTGTAGAGCATCGCGCCGTCGTTGTGCGCGCCGTCGACGTGCACCGGCTCGCCCCAACGGCCATTGGCCTGGCGCTCGACGTACCAGAGGTTGGTGCCGGCGAAATGCTGGCCGCCCATCTCCGCCGTCACCGGAGCGTCGCCGGCATGCGGCGGGCGGTTGGAGACGAAGTACACCCGCTTGCCGTCCGGGGCGAAGGTCGGCTCGGAGTCGTGCCATTGCCCGGAGAACGGCGCCACTTCCGGTGTCGACCAGCTGTCGCCCTGGCGATGCGCAAGCAGGATGGTGTCGTCCTTCTCGGCGAAGTCAGAACGCAGGAACAGCAGCGTCTTGCCGTCGGGCGACAAGGCCGCGGTGGTTTCCTGCAGGCCGGTGGAGATGACCCCTGGGCCGAGCAGGTCGGCGGCGCCGACGGGCGCTGCGCAACCCAGTGCGAAGGCGGTGGCCCAGGCGAGCGTATGCAACTTCATGTGTGCTTCCGTGGATGGCCGGGCCATGCCGGCCCGTGCGTACGATGCGCGAGCGTGCGCACCCCTGCCGTGCTTTTGTGACGAGCGGTTGCGCGCGCGTGGCGAGCGGTCCGAAGCGCTGTGCTCAGGCCATCCCCAACGCTTGCCGTGCCTGCGCGCGGAAGCGGCGGCTCAGGTTCAGGCGGGTGCCGTCGCGCAGCACCACTTCGGCGTTGCCCTGGAACAGCGGATGGATCTCGCGGATGCGTTCGAGGTTGACCAGGGTGCCGCGATGGATGCGCAGGAAACGCTGCGGATCGAGCGTCTCCAGCAGATGGCTCAAGGTCTCCCGGTGCAGGTAGCGCGCGCCGGCGACGTGGATATGCACGTAGTTGCCGTCGGCGCGGATCCAGTCGATGTCGTCGGTGGCGATCACCCGGATGCTTTCGCCGACGCGTACGCTGATGCGTTGCGCATGGGCGGGCGGAGGCGGCGGCAGATGGAGTGCACTGTTGGAAGGAGTGGCGGTCTGCAGCCCGGCCCATACCCGGCGCACGCGCGCCATCGCCTGGTCGAAGCGCGCCTGGTCGATCGGCTTGAGCACGTAGTCGACGGCATCGGCGTCGAATGCACGCAGCGCGTGCTGGCCGTAGGCGGTGGCGAACACCACCATCGGCAAGGTCTCCGGCTTGAGCTTGTGCAGCAGCTTGAAGCCGTCCATGCCGGGCATGCGGATATCCAGGAACACCAGCGCCGGCTCCAGCGCCGCGATCGCCTGCAAGGCCTCGCTGGCGTTGCCGCATTCGCCCACCACCTGCACCTCCGGATGCGCGGCCAGGGCCTGGCGCAGCGCCAGCCGGGCCAGCACCTCGTCATCCACCAGCAGGGTGCGGATCGGCGGCACGCTCATGCGGCGTGCTCCGTGGCGTATTCGCGATAGGGAAAACGCAGCTCCACCCGCGTGCCACCTTCCGCGCGGCGAGCCAAGGCCACGCTGGCGGCGTCGCCGAACAACACCTGCAGGCGCGTGCGCGTATTGCCCAGGCCCAGTCCTTCGGCCATGCCTTCGGGCAGGCCCAGGCCGTCGTCGTCGACGCGCAGATACAGCTGCGTGCCTTCGCGGCGGCTGACGATCTGCAGGCGGCCCGGCTCGGGCTTGTCGAGCAGGCCGTGGCGCAAGGCGTTCTCCACCAGCGGCTGCAGGATCATGCTCGGCACCGCGGCGCGCACGGTATCTGCTGCCACATCCAGCTGCGTGCTCAGGCGGTCCTGGAAGCGCACCTGCTGGATGTC
>DATEKS010000150.1:0-2293 GCA_035277325.1 Rhodanobacter sp. | reverse complement strand
CGGGCGGCGACAGTCGCTGGGGCGGCGGCTACCTGCTGCTGGCGCGCAAGCAGCGACGCCAGGCCATTCCGCTGAAATTGCGACCGTTGCCGGCGCGCGCGCCGGTGAACGCGCATCTGTCGCCGGGCACGAGGCGACACTCCGTATCCTGATGGAAGAAATGTGTGACGACTGAAGAAGTGGAAGCATTCACCGATGGCGCCTGCCTCGGCAATCCGGGGCCTGGCGGCTGGGCGGCGCTGCTGCGCGCCAAGGGCCGCGAGCGCCTGCTGGCCGGTGGCGAGGCCGACACCACCAACAACCGCATGGAGCTGATGGCGGCGATCGGCGCGCTGGAGGCACTGACCCGGCCTTGCGCCGTGGTGCTCACCACCGATTCGCGCTACGTGATGCAGGGCATCGAGCAGTGGCTGCCGAAGTGGCGCGCCAATGGCTGGCGCACCGCCGACAAGAAGCCGGTGAAGAACCAGGATCTGTGGGAACGCCTGTCCGCAGCGACCGGCAACCATCGCATTCGCTGGCAGTGGGTGAAAGGCCACAACGGCCACGCCGAGAACGAGCGCGTGGACCAGGCCGCGCGCGAGCAGGCCGAGCAGCGCAGGAGCAACGCATGAGGCAGGTGGTGCTGGACACGGAAACCACCGGCCTGGAAGTGCGCCAGGGTCACCGGCTGGTGGAAATCGCCTGCGTGGAAATGGTGGGGCGACGCCTCACCGGCCGCTACTGGCAGACCTATCTCAATCCCGAGCGGGCGATGGACGAGGGCGCCAGCCAGGTCACCGGCATCCGCGATGAGCATCTCGTCGACAAGCCGCTGTTCGCCGACAAGGTGGACGAGTTCCTCGCCTTCGTCGACGGCGCCGAGCTGGTTATCCACAACGCCAGCTTCGACGTGGGCTTCATCGATGCCGAGCTGGCACGGCTGGGCGATGCCTACGGCCGCATCGGCGACCGCTGCAGCGTGCTCGACACGCTGGCGATGGCGCGCGAGCGCTATCCCGGGCAGCGCAACAGCCTGGACGCACTGTGCAAGCGCCTCGGCGTGGACAACTCGCGCCGCGACCTGCACGGTGGCCTGATCGACGCGCAGTTGCTGGCCGACGTCTATCTCGCGATGACCTCGGGCCAGGTGGCGCTGGACCTGGCCTTCGAGCAGCCGCAGGAATCGGCGATGACGACGGCGGCGGCGCCGCTGGTGCTGCGCGGGCGGCCCCGCGTGCTGCGCGCCTCCGACGAAGAGGTTGCGCTGCACGAGCAACGCCTCGACGCGCTGGACAAGAGCGCCGGCGGCATCAGCGTCTGGCGCAAGCTGGAGACGGCCGAGGCGCCGGTGGAAGCGGGCTCAGCTTGAACGCACCAGGATCGCGGTGATGTTGTCCTTGCCGCCGCGGTCCAGCGCGCTCAGCAACAACTGATCCACGCACTCCTGCGCAGCCAGGTCGGTGCGCGCCACGGTGCGCGCGATCGATGCCGCGTCGAGGTCCTCGGTCAGCCCGTCGCTGCACAGCAGGAAACCCATGCCGGGCGTGACGCGGCCGTGTGCCATGCCGATGTGCAGCTGGGAGGCGGCGGTCACGCCCAGCGCCTGGGTCAGCACGTTGCGTTGCGGATGCCGCGTGGTATGCGCCGGATCCAGTTGTCCCGCCTCGACCAGCGCCTGCACCAGCGAATGGTCGTGGCTGATCTGGCGCAGTTCGCGCCCGGTGGTGTAGATGCGGCTGTCGCCCACCCATGCCGCCTCGTAGCTGTCCTCGCTCAGGCGCAATGCCGCGATCGTGCTGCCCATAGGCATCACGTCGGCGCCCTCGTGCATCTGCGCCAGCAAGTGCTCGTCCGCGCCGCGGATCGCCTCGGCCAGGCTGTGTCCGCGGCTCACCAGCTCGACCACGCTGTCGCGCACCAGGGCCGAGGCCACCTCGCCGTGCAGATGGCCGCCCATGCCGTCGGCCACCAGGAACAGGCCCAGCGCGGCGTCGGCGTAATAGGTGTCCTCGTTGCGCGTGCGGCGCAGGCCGACGTGGGTGGCGTGTCCGAATTCGATCATGGGGGCGTGGAGCGGAAAGGGTGGTCAGAGCATGGCGGATGTTGGGGGAGGGTGCAAAAGCACAAATTGCGCATGATGGCCGAGTGGGATTGTTCGCCCCATCCATGGGGCTCACCCTTCCGCGCTGCGCGCTTCAGGGCCAGCCTTCGGCTGTCCAAATTCGTTCCGGACGAATTTGTCGAACCCGCGTGGCTTCTTTACCCACCCTCTCCGCCAGACACAAAAACGCCCCACGAGGGGGCGTTTTTG
>DATEKS010000149.1:0-5077 GCA_035277325.1 Rhodanobacter sp. | reverse complement strand
GGCCTGCCAGCGCTGCGTCGCGGGCAGCGGCATCGGTTGCCCGCGCGTATCGTCGCGCAGCACGTCGCGGCCGCGCTCCCAGTCGTCCAGCCAGTCGGCGCGGTAGACCTGGTACTGGTCGAACAGGTCGGCGATCTGCCTGGCGAGTTGGAACAACTTCGTCGCATCAGCCTGCCCCTCGCCGAGGAAGTGGCGCAGCGGCGCGAATTCGGCATGGTGGAGTTGCGTGGGCAACAGGCGCATCAGGCGCCAGGCGAGCCGCGACTTGTCGAACGGCGAATCGGCCGGCACCGCCTCGCGCCCCAGCACGGCACGATAGGCGCTCCACAGGAAGCGGCCGGGCAGCTGCATCTCCACCGCCGCGCTGATGCCCATGCCGCCCGCTTTGCGCGGACGCGCCAGCGCCAGCTTCAGCCACTGCGCGATGCCGTTGCTCTGCACCAGCATCAGCTCGTCTTCCAGCGGCGCCAGCGGCGTGCGCGCCAGCCAGGCGACCAGCAGGTCGCGCAGGTCTTCCAGCTGGTTGCCGTGCACGACCATCAGGCCGGGCTGGATGTCTTCCGTGATGGGCGAGATGGCTGGCATCCGCCGATTTTGCCGTCCTTTGGTCTCGCCGTCTGCGATGGCCCGGAGGGTGGGCACGAAAAAGAAGCGGCCCGGGCATACCGGGCCGCTTCTTTTTATTGAGGAGGGCGGCCATGGATGGCCGCCCGTTTAGCCCTCGCGATCAGGGATGATCGCAAAAATAAATCACACCCTCAGTCGTTCACCCACACGCCCACGTGGAAGTGCCAGCCGTCGTTGCGCTGCTCCCAGTGCGGATGCACGTAGTGGTAGCCGGGACGGGCCTCGCGCCAGTGGCCAGCCACGGCGACGTAGCGGCGGCCGTCCCAGCGCCAATAGCCATGCACCCAGATGTAGCCGCGGCGCGGCGGCGGCACTTCTTCCACGATGCGTGGCGGTGGCGGCTGCGGGGCGATCACTTCCACCACCTGGGGCGGCGGTGGCGCCTGGCGTTCCACGATCACTTCGCGCTGCACCGGGCGCGGGCGGTAGACCGGGCGTTCCTCGACGCAACCTGATGCCACTGCGGCACCGGCTACAACGATCAACAGACCTGCAAGACGTGACGACATGGATTCCCTCATTCGGTGTGGTGGAGCGTGGCTGGACGGCGTTGCCGCGCCGTCGGTGCGGGCGAGTCTAGGGTTGATCCCGCGACGGAAGGCGGCGTGTCATCGCCGTTTCCGACGCAGGTTGTTGCGCATTCAGCGGGCCCAGTAGCCGGCGTTGAAGTGCCAGTGACCGCGCGGCCCCTGCCGCCAGCGCGCAGGCATGTAGCGGTAGCCCGGACGCACGCGCATCCAGCGGCCGTCCACCCATACGTGGCGGTGCATGCGTGGACTCCACACCCAGTAGCCGGGCGCCCACACGAAGCCGGCGCGCGGCGGCGGCACCCGCTCGAAACGCGGCGGCGGCGGTGCCACGCCGATGCCCACGCCCACGCCGACCGACACCTGTGGCGCGGCTTGCGCAGCGGGCGTGGCGACGAGGCCGGCGCAGGCCAGTGCCAGACCGGCGGACAGGATCATGGCGGAAGACTTGCGACTCATCGTGCTCTCCGTGATTGCCGCGAAAGACGGCGTGCAGGACGGAGAACGCCGGCTCGCCGTGCGTGTTGACGCAAGTTCGTCGACGCGTTCAGGCGCGGGTGGGCCGACCGCTGCCGCGCGCCTTGATGCCGCGAAGAAGAGGGCGCGCGACGGCATGGACATGGCTTCTGGAAAGGAACGAACGATCGTGCTATTTTCTGCCCATGGAAACTGCAGCCCCCGCCGGCAAGCGCGCCGTCACCCGCGAACTGATCCTCGACCACGCCTATGCGCTGGCGCGCGGCGACGGGCTGGAAGGCCTGTCCATCGGCACGCTGGCGGCCGACGTGGGCATGTCCAAGAGCGGCGTGTTCGCCCACTTCGGTTCGCGCGAGGAACTGCAGCTGGCGGTGCTCGACCTCGGCGCGCGGCGCTTCATGGCGAACGTGCTGCTGCCCGCGCTGAAGCAGCCGCGCGGACTGCCGCGCCTGCGTGCGATCGTGGCGCACTGGTTCGCCTGGGCGCGCAAGCACCAGAGCGGTTGCGTGCTGCTCTCCGCCGCCAGCGAATACGACGGCCGCGACGGCGCGCTGCACGACGCCGTGGTGGCACAGCAGTCCGGCTGGCGCGGCGAACTGCAGAAGGCGATCGTGCAGGCGGTGGACGAGGGCCACCTGCGCGCCGACACCGACACCGCCCAGCTCGCCTTCGAGATCTATGCGCTGCTGCTCGGCCTGCACCACGACGGCGGCCTGTTCGGCTACGACGAGGCCCAGCGCCATACCGCAGCGGCGTTCGAGCGCCTGTGGCGCAGCTGGCAACCCTGATCCTTTTTCTGCCTGATCCTTTCCTGCACGAGGCGCTCTCCATGTCCCCGCATGCCGCTTCCGTTTCCACCCGTTTCCGTCTCGGCGCGCTGCGCGCCGGCTTCGTGCTGGGCGGCCGGCTGGTGCCGAAGCGCACCGCCGACCGCGCCGCGCGGCTGTTCGCCACGCCGTTCGCCAGCAGCCGCAGCCGCGCGCTGGCGGCGCAGGATGATGCCTCGATGCAGCGCGGCGAGCTGCAGATCGGCAGCGAGCGCATCGCCACCTACACCTGGGGCGATCCAGCCACCCAGCCGTATGCGCTGCTGGCGCACGGCTGGTCCAGTTTCGGCCTGCGCTTCCTGCCATGGGTGGAAGGCTTGCGCGCGCTGGGCTACGCCGTGGTGACGTTCGACCAGCCGGGCCACGGCCGCAGCAGCGGCAAGCTGTGCACGCTGCCGGAATTCACCGCCACGCTGCACGCCGTGGGCCGCCATTACGGCGAGGCCGCGCTGGCGGTGGGGCATTCGCTGGGCGGCGCCGCATTGGCGCTGGCGCAGGACGAGGACTGGCACGCGCGCCGCCTGGTGCTGGTGGCGCCCGCCGCCGACATGGCCGACGCGGCCAGCCGCTACTTCCGCCTCGTGCGCCTGGGCGAGCACCTGCGCCAGAGCTTCTACGACTGGCTGCTGCGCCGCACCGGCATCAGCGTGGAGCAGCTGGAAGTGCACCGCCACCTGCCTGCGCTGGGCCAGCCCGCGCTGATCGTGCACGATCTCGAGGACGCCGACGTGCCGTGGAGCGAGGGCGAGCGCTACGCACGCTACTGGCCCGGCGCGCGCCTGCTTACCACGCAGGGGCTGGGCCATCGCCGCGTGCTGGACGCGCCCGCGGTGATCGCCGCGGCGCTGGCCTTCGTGCGCGGCGAGTGTGTGGGCGAGCGCGTGATCGGCACGACCAACCTGCCGCTCGGTGTGGCCTGAGCGGCGGCACCCATCGAAACCGGTCACCCGATCACGTGATCCTGTGCGCCGCGCAGAGCTTGTTGCCGTCCGGGTCGCGTACGTAAGCCAGGTACATGGCACCCAGATTGCCGTCACGCATGCCCGGCGGGTCTTCGATCGACGTTCCACCGTGCGCGATGGCCACGTCGTGAAACTGCCGCACATGCTCTGGCGAAGTGCACCTGAAGCCGATGGTGCCGCCGTTTGCGAACGTGGCCGCCGCGCCGTTGATCGGCTCGGTGACGCAGAACGTTCCGCCGTCGTGGTGATAGAACAGGCGGGCTTGCCCGGTGCGGTTCTTTTTCCGCGTCGGCTCGCTTGCTCCGAGAACGCCGAGCACGGCGTCGTAGAACCGCTTTGATCGCTCGATGTCGTTTGATCCGACCATGACATGGCTGAACATTCAGTCGTCTCCAGTGCGTTCCGTATGATTCGCCGTCTGTTTCGATCAGCGTGCGTCGCTCGTTTGCCTCACTGCTACATGGGGCATCCTCCCTCGCGGGCATGACGAGCGACAGGCTTCCTAGAGGCATCGCCGCAGCCGGCGCACGCCTTCCTCGATGGCGCGCTCGTCCACGCTGCCGTAGCCCAGGATCAGGCCGCTGCGCTTCGCTTCGCCGCGGTAGCAGGGCGACAGCGGCCGCACCGACACGCCAGCCTGCGCCGCCCGTTGCGACAGCGCCACGTCGTCCATCTCCGGCGGCAGCAGGGCGGTCAGCTGCATGCCCGCCTCGGCGCCCACTACCTGCAGCGCATCGGGCAGGTGCCGCTGGATCGCCGCCTGCAGCGCCGCGCGCCGCGCCGCGTACAGCACGCGCATGCGGCGGATGTGCCGCGCGAAGTGGCCCTCGCGGATGAAGTCATGCAGCGCCCGTTGCGGCAGCACCGGCGAGCAGGTGTCCAGCGCGTCGCGGGCGGCGCGGAAGGCCGGGAGCAGGTCCTTCGGCACCACCAGGTAGCCCAGCCGCAGCGCGGGAAACATGACCTTGCTGAAGGTGCCCACGTAGATCACCCGCGCGTCGGCATCCAGCCCCTGCAGCGCGGCGATCGGCTTGCTGCCGTAGCGGTATTCGCTGTCGTAGTCGTCCTCGACGATCCAGCTGCCGGTGCGCGCGGCCCACTGCAGCAGCTCGATGCGCCGCGCCGCGCTCATCGTGGCGCCCAGCGGAAACTGGTGCGACGGCGTGACATAGGCGAGGCGCGCGGTCGGCGCACGGCGAATGCCCGTGGCAACGTCCAACCCGTCCGCGTCCACCGGCACCAGCACGGGCCGGGCATCCACCGCCGCCAGCGCCTGATGTGCGCCGGGGTAGCCGGGTTCTTCCACCCAGGCACAGTCGCCGGGATCGAGCAGCGCATGCGCGCAGATCTGCAGGCCGTGTTGCGCGCCGCTGGTGACCAGGATCTGTCCGGCATTGGCGTGCACCGCGCGCACCGTGGCCAGGTATTCGGCGATCGCCTCGCGCAGCGGCGCGTGGCCCAGGGTGTCGCCGTAGACCAACGCATCGGTGCCGACGTGACGTGCGTGCCGGCTCAGCAGGCGCGACCACACGCCATGCGGGAAGTGGTCGAGCGCGGGCACGCCCACGCGAAACGCGCCCTGGCTCTCCAGCCAGCTCTGCGGCGGCGCGGCCATCGCCGCCACGCGTGCGGCAACGTGGCGCGGGGCCGGCGTAGT
>DATEKS010000148.1:0-15933 GCA_035277325.1 Rhodanobacter sp. | reverse complement strand
CTGGTTGATGATCGCGTCGATCGCCAGCGCGGTCTTGCCGGTCTGGCGGTCGCCGATGATCAGCTCGCGCTGGCCGCGGCCGATCGGGATCATCGAGTCGACCGACTTGTAGCCGGTCTGCACCGGCTGGTCGACCGACTTGCGCCACACCACGCCCGGCGCGACCTTCTCGATCGCCGAGCTGAGCTTGGCGTTGATCGGGCCCTTGCCGTCAATCGGGTTGCCCAGCGCATCCACCACGCGGCCGAGCAGCTCGGGGCCGACCGGCACTTCGAGGATGCGGCCGGTGGTCTTGGCGACGTCGCCCTCGCGCAGGTGCTGGTACTCACCCAGCACCACGGCGCCGACCGAGTCGCGCTCCAGGTTCAATGCCAGCGCGGTGGCGTTGCCAGGCAGCTCGATCATTTCGCCCTGCATCACGTCGGCCAGGCCGTGGATGCGCACGATGCCGTCGGACACGCTGATGATCGTGCCCTCGTTGCGGGCTTCCGCGCCGAGCTTGAACTGCTCGATGCGGCTCTTGATCAGTTCGCTGATCTCGGACGGGTTGAGAGTGGTGCTGGACATGTCGATATCCTGAAATTTGAAAGCCTTTTTAAGAGTCCAGCCTGGGATGGCTGGTTTTTGCTCTTTTGCGAAAGGACTTCGCATGAAACTTTTGTTTGCTCGATCGGAGCCAAAATCGCTCCAGGCGAGCCGGACTGCGCAGGAAACTACTGGCTCAACGCACTGCCCAGGCGCTCAAGGCGCCCGCGCGCGGAACCGTCGATCACTTCGCTGCCAGTGTCGATCACCACGCCGGCCAGCAGCGAGGCGTCGACCCGGGCATCCAGTTCGATCTCGCGCTTGAAGCGGCGCTTCAGCGACGCCTTGAGCAACTCGGCCTGCGCCGCGTCCAGCGCCATCGCGCTGGTCACCTTCACCAGCAGCTGCGACTCGGACTCGCGCCGGTACTGCTCGTACAGCGCGGCCACTTCCGGCAGCAGCGCCATGCGGCGATGCTCGGCCAGTTCACCCAGGAACTGTGCGAACGGCGCATCGGCAGCCACGCCCTCCGGCAGGTGCAGCGCCACCAGCTGCTTCGGCAGCACGCGCGGATCGTTGCCGAGCGCGGCCACGCGCGGATCGGCCGCCACCTGCGCGGCGAACGCCAGCGCCTGCGACCACGCGGCCAGTGCGCTGCCGGCATGCGCCAGCTCGAACGCGGCGCGGGCGTAGGGACGGGCTAGGGTGATTGCCTGGGCCATGGATCAGACCTCGGCGGCGAGCTGGTCGAGCAGCGCCTTGTGCGTGGAGGCATCCACCTCGCGCTGCACGATCTTCGAGGCACCCTGCACGGCCAGCGCACCCACACGCTCGCGCAGCTGCTCACGTGCCTGCTGCGCCATCGCAGCGATGTCATCCTGCGCGGCGGCCTTCAGCCGGTTGATCTCGACGATCGCGTCGGCGCGGGCCTTGTCGAGGATGCCATTGGCCTGCTGCTGCGCCTTGTCGATGATCTCGGACGCCTGCTGGCGCGCCTTGCGGATCTCGTCCGCCACCTTGGTGTCGGCGCTCTTCAGCTCGGCGTGCGCGCGCTCGGCGGCGCTGAGGCCCTCGGCGATCTTGATCTGCCGCTCCTCGATGGCCTTGGTGATGTGCGGCCAGATGAACTGGACGCAGAACCAGATGAGGATGGCGAAAGCAATCATTTCGCCGATCAGAGTGCCGTTGGGAAGCATCGCTGCGTTACCTGTAACGTGGATTTACGAGCACGGGTGCCGAAGCTCCCGCACGAGGCAACGGCGCCGCCGGGACGGCGCCGTGAACCAAGGCGATCAGTGACCAGCCGCGGCCGTCAGGTTCGCCAGCAGCGGGTTCGCCACAGCGAAGTACATGGCCAGCGCCACGCCGATCAGGAACGCCGCATCAATCAGGCCGGCCAGCAGGAACATGCGGCCCTGCAGCAGTGGCACCAGCTCCGGCTGGCGGGCAGCAGCCTCAAGGAACTTCGAACCCATGACGCCGATACCGATACAGGCGCCGAGCGCACCGAGGCCGATGATCAGGCCGAGTGCGATGGCGGTGAAGCCTTGGACTTGAGCAATGTGAGCGACTAGTTCCACGGTGGTCTCCTCGAAAAAACGGTTTAGCGTTGAAGGGTTGAAACGGAATCAGTGATGGTCGTGCGCCATCGAGATGTACACGATGGTCAGCACCATGAAGATGAAGGCCTGGATCGAGATGATCAGGATGTGGAAGATGCCCCACACCGTGTAGCCGATGATGCCGGCGCCGTACAGCGCCCAGCCGGCCAGACCCGCGCCCGCGCTGAACAAGCCGGCGATCAGCATGAACACCAGCTCGCCCGCGTACATGTTGCCGAACAGTCGCATCGCCAGGCTCACCGGCTTGGACAGCAGCTCGACCAGGTTCAGCGCGAAATTGGGAATCCACAGCAGCGGGTGCTTGCCGAACGGCGCCGTGAACAACTCGTGCATGTAGCCGTTGAAGCCCTTGGCCTTGAAGCTGTAGACAATGATCAACAGGAACACCGTGATCGACATCGCGAACGTCATGCTGGTGTCCGCTGTGGGCACGGCGCGGAAATGGCCAATGCCGAACTTCTCGGTGATCCAGGGCAGCAGGTCGACCGGCAGCAGGTCCATCGCGTTCATCAGGAACACCCAGACGAACACGGTCAGCGCCAGCGGGCCAAGGAAGCGGCGATCGCCGTGGAACACGTCCTTGACCTGGCCGTCGACGAACTCGAGGATGATTTCGACAAAGGCCTGGCCCTTGCTCGGTACGCCGGAGGTAGCCTTGCGAGCCTTGGACCAGAACCACAGGCAGAACAGCACGCCCAGCACCAGCGACACGGTGATCGAGTCAAGGTGCACCGCCCAGAAACCGCCCTTGTTCGCCTGCGGAACGAGGTGCGTAAGGTGGTGCTGGATGTATTCGGTAAGACCGCCCGGCTCGCTTGCCATGCATCAACCCTTGAATCTGAATGCCACCAGATAGACCGCGTAGGCAGCCACCAGCCCCGTCACGGCAGCCAGCGGCGGCAATTTGTACTTGAACAGGATCAACCCCAGCCCGCCGACGACCACTGCCCACTTCAGCAGCATGCCGAGCAGCAGGCGGGCGAAAGCCGCCGCGCCACCGACCAACCGACCGAAGGTCTGCACGGACATCAGCGCGGTACCCAGCGCCACCGTGAAACCTCCGGCCGCAGCCGAAACCGCCTCCCGATGCCCCTTCAGCAGGAACACCACGCCGACCATCGCCGCCACCGCAAGTTGCAGCAGCACCGTGCGCAGTGCGAGGCGCCGACCGGCGTCGAGACTGTTGAGCACGTAACCTCTCCGCACCGGTTTCCACCAGGTGGCACCGATACAGCCACGAACCATGATCCAATCCGTAAAAGTATATCAGTGCCCCGTTCGCAGCGACAAGCCGCGGACGCTGCGGCAACTTGTCCTGCAGCCCGCCAGCAGGGCCGTCGTTGTCGCCTGATCCACCAAAGAAAAGGGCCGGACTTGGGGAAGTCCGGCCCATGCTGCCGCGCGGGAGGGAGGGAGCCGCCGGCAGGATGCCACTCGGGTTGTGCGTGCCTTACTTGGCGGCGGCCTTCTTCGCAACCGGCGCAGCCACCGCCTCATTGGCGGCCTGGCGCTGCTCCTGCACCAGAGCCTGCAGCGACTCCGCAGCCTTCTGCGTCACGGCGATGATTTCCTGCGAAACCGCCACCGCACGCTCGGCCTGCTCACGGCTCAGGCTGGCGCCCTTTTCCCACAGGGTGCGCAGGGCATCGGCGTCGCGCGTTTCCAGTGCCTCGGCCACGAACGCGGCCGAATCACGCGCCTGCTGCTCCAGCGCCTTGAGCTGCAGCCCGGCGACCGTTTCCAGGCTCTTCAGGGCCAGCGTCTGGGCCTTGAACGCGCCCTCGGTGACCTGCTTGGTATAGGCGAAAAACTGGTTGTTGAACTGCTGAGACATGAGCTTGCCCTCGCTGGGGTATGCGGTTAGTGGAAGCGACTTTAGCAAGCTTTTTTGTGCAATGCAATATATTTTTTGCTGATCGACCAGACCAGTCGAAAAATATTCATTTAACACAGTCTTTTGCGCGTCACTAATCTGTCATCGCACCGCGTCAACGACTGGCCCGGCTGCAACTTGCACCGGAGGTGCAGGTTTCATGCACCACTACCTCATCCAGACCCGGCAGACCCGGCTCCAACCGTTGGAAGATCCAGCGCGCCAGCACTTCGCTGGTGGGATTCTCCAGCCCCTCGACATCGTTGAGGTAATGGTGATCAAGCTGCTCGAACAGCGGCGCGAAAGCCGCCTTCACATCGGCGAAATCCATCACCCAGCCACTGCGCGCACCGGGCTCGCCCGCCACGTGTACTTCCACGCGGAACGAATGCCCGTGCAGGCGCGCGCACTTGTGCCCCGACGGCACGTTAGGCAGGCGGTGAGCCGCTTCGATCTGGAAAACCTTGAAGATGCGCATGCTGTTGCTCCGGCGGTCCGTCGACCGCGAATCGCACGGGCGCGGGATGGAGCGCATGGTGGCTATGGGTGGACTCGAACCACCGACCCCAGCATTATGAGTGCTGTGCTCTAACCGGCTGAGCTACATAGCCATGGGGGAAGCCGCCGCGCCGGATCGCTTGCGATGCCGGTTGCGGGGCGCGGCAGTTTAATGGCGCGCACGCTACGGTTCAAGTTTTTCGGCTTGCCGCGCTTCGGCCTGCATGATTGAATCGGGTCATCGCCTTGCGCGCGACGGTTGCTGCCGGCACGCGACTGGGCCCGAGGATGACGAGATGATCGACGTCGATGGCTACCGTCCCAACGTGGGCATCGTGCTGCTGAATGCAGACGGACGCCTGTTCTGGGCGCGCCGCATCAACCGCGACGGCTGGCAGTTCCCGCAGGGCGGCATGCGCAGCGACGAGACGCCGCTGGAGGCGATGTACCGCGAGCTGGAAGAAGAAACCGGCCTGGCACCCGAGCATGTCGAGGTGGTGGCGGCCACCCGCGGCTGGCTGCGCTACAAACTGCCGCAGCGCTATGTGCGCCACCACCAGCACCCCACCTGCATCGGCCAGAAGCAGGTGTGGTTCCTGCTCAAGCTGGTCAGCGACGAAGCCTCGCTGCGACTGGACGCCTGCGACAAGCCCGAGTTCGACATCTGGCGCTGGGTGGACTTCTGGTACCCGGCCGCCCACGTGGTGAACTTCAAGCGGCAGGTGTACGAACGCGCGCTGCGCCACTTCGCGCCGCTGGTGGAAGGCCTGTGCCGGGTCGAGCTGGGCCATGCGCCGCCGCGCGAAGCCGGCGACGCCACGCCGAACGAGCCATCGCACGGCTGGCGCGCCGCCTAAACGGTCGGGCACCAGCGCATCGCAATAGTTGACAATCATTCGCATTTGCGTTCTGATGCGCGGCATGTACATCTGCCTGTGCAACGCCGTCACCGACCACGACATCCGCCGCGAAGTCGCCGACGGCGTGCGCACGTTCGCGGAACTGCAGGCGCGCACCGGCTGCTCGGACTGCTGCGGCTGCTGCGAATCCGAGGCACGCGCCTGCCTCGCGCAGGCCATCGAGCAGCACGAATCCGTGGTGGCACTGCCCGCCTTCGTCGCGGTCGCCTGAGCCGCCCGCGCGTTTCCGCGCAAACCGTAGCCATTCGCGTTACGCCGGCCCGACGGCGGACTTCGTATAGTCGCGGCATCCCCAGCGAACGGAGACGGCCATGAAGGGCGACGCCAAGGTCATCGAATTCCTCAACAAGGTGCTCTACAACGAGCTGACCGCGATCAACCAGTACTTCCTGCATTACCGCATGTTCAAGGACTGGGGCTACGCGGAACTGGCCGAGCACGAGTACAAGGAATCGATCGAGGAGATGAAGCACGCCGATCGCCTGATCGAGCGCATCCTGTTCCTCGACGGCCTGCCCAACCTGCAGCACCTGGGCAAGCTGCGCATCGGCGAGAACGCGCTGGAGTGCATCCAGGGCGACCTTGACCTGGAGCTGGCCGCCACCAAGGACCTGCGCGCCGCGATCGCGCACAGCGAGGGCATCGCCGACTACGTCAGCCGCGACCTGTTCAAGGGCATCCTGCACGACGAGGAAGAGCACATCGACTGGCTGGAGACCCAGCAGAGCCTGGTCAAGGACATCGGCGCGGAGCGCTACCTGCAGAGCAAGATGCAAAGCTGATCGCGGCGACGGTCATGCCAGCGCAAGGCAGGCGAAGTATGCTTGTGCCATTCGTCCGCGCCCCCATCTGAAAGCCATGGATACCGTCGTCCCGCTTCCCGCCGTTCCCGACTACCGCAGCAGCGGCGCGCCGCTGCTGTTCACCGAGGCTGCCGCACTCAAGGTGCACGAGTTGATCGCGGAAGAGGGCAATCCCGCGCTGAAACTGCGCGTGTACATCTCCGGCGGCGGCTGCTCGGGCTTCCAGTACGGCTTCACCTTCGACGAAGCGCAGGCCGAGGACGACTTCGCGCTGGAGCGCGAGGGCGTGACCCTGCTGTGCGATCCGCTGTCGCTGCAGTATCTCACCGGCGCCGAGATCGACTACAGCGAGAATCTCGGCGGTTCGCAGTTCGTGATACGCAATCCGAACGCGAAGAGCACCTGCGGCTGCGGCTCCTCGTTCTCCGCCTGAACATGGGCGCGTCGACGCAGGGCAACACCTTCGCCGGACTCAGCCTGATCCTCGACCGCATGGCCGAACGCCGCGACGACACGGCGTGGCTGGCCGCACAGGCCGACGCGCCCGACGCGCGCTACCTGCTGCTGGATGCCGAGGGCCGGGCTTTCCTGCACGCCGATCGCGACGCGCTGCGCTGGCTCGATGCCGGCGCGCGCCAGCGGCTGGACGCCGAGGCCTCGGCCTGGCTGCTCGGCGTCGCCGACGGCCACCCGCATTTCATGCTGACGCTGGCGGAGCAGGCCCGTGCCGAAGTGCTGGAAACCGAACTGGGCGCGCGCCGCGCCAGCCTGCGTGAGGCCGGCCTGCTGCTGCCCGCCGACGAGGCGGGCCTGTTCGCCTACGCCAAGGGCCTGGCGCACTGGCAGCGCGAGACGCGACATTGCGCCTACTGCGGCGCGGCACTCGCCATCGTTTCCGCCGGCCATCGCATGCAGTGCACGAACACCGCCTGCGGCCGCATGCATTTCCCGCGTACCGACGCCGCGATCATCGTGATCGTGGAGCACGAGGACGCATGCCTGCTCGGCCGCCAGGCCGGTTGGCCGCCGGGGCGCTACTCCACCTTGGCCGGCTTCATCGAGCCGGGCGAGGCGCTGGAGGACGCGGTACGCCGCGAGGTGATGGAGGAATCCGGCGTCGTGGTGGGTGCGGTGCACTACCACTCCTCGCAACCCTGGCCGATGCCGGCCTCGCTGATGGTTGGCTTCAGCGCCGTAGCACGCGACCCCACGATCCGCCTGCGCGACCGCGAGCTGGAGGACGCGCGCTGGTTCACTGCGCGGGAAATCGCCGATGGCATCGCCGACGGCAGCTTCCTGCCGTCCACGCCGCTGTCGGTGTCCTATCGGCTGCTGCAGCACTGGCTGCGCGAGCGCGCGGGACTGGAGCTTGACGCCTTGCTCGCGGCGCGCGCGATCCACGCCTGACTCGGCCGTCGTGCGTCGCAACACCGCGGCGCGCCTCGCATACAATGCATCGGAGCCTGGAGTCCCCGCGCATGGCCATACGTTTGCTTGTCGCCCTGATCGCCCTTGGCCTGCTGCACTGGCAGCCGCGCCTCGCGCACTGGCGGAACGACGCCGGCTTCCATCGCTGGGTGGCGCAACTGGGCGACACCAGCGGCAACGGCCGCGTGGTGCTGGCCTTGCTGCTGCCGCTGCTGCTGTGCGCGCTGGCGATCTGGCTGCTGGGCCTGCCGCCACTGGCCGATCTGCTGCAGTTGCTGTTCGCCTTGGCGATACTGCTGTACTGCTTCGGCCCGCACGCGTTCGAGGCCGATCTCGAAACGATCCTCGCCGCGCCCGACGGCGCCAGCCGCGAGGCCGCCGCGCAGGCGTTGGGCGAAGATGGCGAACGCGTGGCGTGGCAGGCCACCGAACTGGGCGAGGCCACCGCCTATGCCGCACTGCGCCGGCGCTTCGGCGTGCTGTTCTGGTTCTTCCTGCTCGGCCCGCTGGGCGCACTGCTGTACCGGCTGACGCGCGCGCTGGGACACGACGACACGCTGCGGCTGGACGCCGAGGCGCGCGGCACCGGACGCCGCTTCGCCAACGCACTGGACTGGATCCCTGCCCAGCTGCTGGTGTTCACCCTGGCCCTGGTCGGCCACTGGGATGCGGTGATCGGCGCATGGCGGCGCTGGCACCAGCAGGCCTTGCCAAACAGCTGGCTCAACGAAGGCCCAGGCTTCCTCGGCGCCGCCGCGCGCGCGGACATCCAGGTCGACATCGAGGGCGGCGAAGGCTACGCCGAGGAGCGCAGCGACCCGCTGCTGGAACTGCGCCGCCTGCGCAGCGCGCTGCTGCGCGCCCTGTTGGCCTGGCTCAGCGTGGTGGCGCTGATCGTGATCGGCGGCTGGCTGCGCTGAGCTTCGGCATTGCCGTCACCTCGGCGAAAGCCGGGGTCCAGCGCCTTTCCTCCATACCTGCACGACACCGGGTTCCTGCTTCTGCAGAAACGCTGCCTCTTTACGCCAGTTCGCCGCGCAACTCGCGCACGCGCGCTTCCAGCGCCTCTGCGCTGGCGCACTCCGGCGGCAGAGGCGCATCCACCACCAGTTCCACGCGTGCGCGGAAGCGTCGCGGCAGCCGCGCGCGATGCAGCGCGGAATCGCGTCGGCTCCACATGCTGCCCCACAGCCCGCGCAACGCCATCGGCAGTACCGGCACCGGGCGGCGCGCGAGGATCTTCTCGACGCCAGGACGGAACGGCGCGATGGCGCCGTCGCGGGTCAGCGCGCCCTCGGGGAAGATGCACACCAGTTCACCGTCGGCCAGCGCCGCGTCCACCGCGTCATAGGCCTGTTGCAGCACCGTCGGGTCCTCCTTCTGCCCTGCGATGGGAATGGCTTTGGCCGTCTTGAACAGGAACCTCAGCAGCGGGATGTCGAAGATCCGGTAATACATCACGAAGCGTGCAGGCCGACGCAGGTTCGCCATCAGCAGCAGCGGATCGACGAAGCTCACGTGGTTGCACACCAGCAGCGCCGGCCCCTCCTCCGGCACGTGCCGCAGACCGTCCGTGCGCACACGGTACAACGTGCTGGTGAGCAGCCAGGTGACGAAGCGCAGGATGAATTCCGGTACCAGGGTGAAGATGTAGGCCGCCACCAGCACGTTGAGCAGCGCCGCGGCGAGGAAGATCTGCACCGCATCCAGCCCCAGCGCGCCCAGGCCCAGGCCGAAGCCCGCCGCGGCCACGATCAGCACCGCGTTCATGATGTTGTTGCCGGCGATGATGCGCGACAGCTTCTCGCGCGGCGCGCGCGCCTGCACATAGGCGAACAGCGGCACCACGTACAGGCCGGCGAAGGCGCCGATCAGGGTGAGATCGAGCACCACGCGCCAGCTGCCCGGCGCGCGCAGGAAGCCCAGCCAGTCCAGTCCGCGCACGGGGGCGACGCCATGCCGCGCGAAGTACAGGTCCACGCCGAACGCGGTGAGCCCGAACGCGCCCAGCGGCACCAGGCCGATCTCCACGCGCCGGGCCGAGAGTTTCTCGCAGGCGAGCGCGCCCAGGCCGCTGCCGATCGAGAACAGGGTGAGCACCAGGGTGTAGACCGTGTTGTCGCCACCCAGCGTCTCGCGCGTGTAGATCGGCAGCTGCGCGACAAGCACGGTGCCGAAGAACCAGAACCATGAGATGCCCAGCACCGCATTCCACACCGCGCGGTCGGCATGGGTGATGCGGACGACGCGCGCCGTCTCGCCGAACGGATTCCAGTTGATCTTCAGTTCCGGCGCGGTGGCCGGCGCCGGCGGAATCGCGCGGCAGGCGAGGTAGCCGACCACTGCCACGCCTATGGTGATGGCCGCCGCCAGCCACGGCCCGGCCAAGCCCATCGCGGTGGTGCCCGCGATCATGCCGAGCAGGATCGCCAGCTGCGTGCCCATCTCCACCAGGCCGTTGCCGCCCACCAGTTCGGCTGGTTTCAGCGCCTGCGGCAGGATCGCGTACTTGATCGGCCCGAACACGGTGGAGTGCAGGCCCATCATGAACAGCACCACCAGCAGCAGCGTGACGTGATGGGTGATGAAGCCCGCCGCCGCGACCACCATCGCCGCGATCTCGAACAGCTTCACCCAGCGGATGATGCGCGTCTTCTCGATCTTCTCGGCGAGCTGGCCCGCGCTGGCCGAGAACAGGAAGAACGGCAGGATGAACAGCGCCGGCGCGAAGTTCGTGTAGAGCGAGGCCGCGCGGTCATCCAGTCCCAGCTGGAACGCCACCAGCACCAGCAGCGCGTTGCGGAAGGCGTTGTCGTTGAACGCCGCCAGCGCCTGCGTCCAGAAGAACGGCGCGAAGCGGCGCTGGCCGAACAGGGCGAACTGGCTCATGCAGGTCCATGGCAGCGGAGTCGGCGGAGAGCTTAGCCGATGCCCGCCCGACCCTCCCCTGCGGACGGGGGAGGGGGAAACCCGCGACTCAGTTGCGGGATTGCAGCTTCGACAGCAGGCGCAGCATCTCCAGGTACAGCCACACCAGGGTGACCACCAGCGCGAACGCGCCGTACCACTCCATGTACTTCGGCGCGCCGGCGCTGACGCCCTGCTCGATCATGTCGAAGTCCAGCACCAGGTTCAGCGCCGCGATCACCACCACGGCAAGGCTGAACAGGATGCCGATGCCGCTGCTGCCGGTGATGAAGCCGAAGGAATGGCCGAAGAAACCCATCACGAAGCTGGCGAGGTAGACCAGCAGGATGCCGCCGGTGGCGGCGACCACGCCCGCGCGGAATTTGTCGGTGACACGGATCAGCCCGCTGCGATAGCCCAGCAGCAGCACGGCCATGGTGCCGAAGGTCAGCGCCACCGCCTGCATCACGATGCCGGGGTAGCGCATCTCGAAGACCGCCGACAGCGCACCCACGAACACGCCCTCGGCCAGCGCATAGAGCGGCGCGGTGACCGGCGCCCAGGTCTTCTTGAATGCGGTGACCATGGCCAGCACGAAACCCACCAGCGCGCCAGCGAGCACCAGCGGCCCCAGCGCGGGCAGGCTGGCCGGCCCGGCGAAGCGGCTCCAGCTGAACATCGCGCCGACCACCACCAGCACCAGCAGCAGGCCGGTCTTGTTGACCGTGCCGTTCAGGGTCATCGCGTCGCCGTCGCGGCTGAACACCGTGCCGCTGGCCGCGTCGAGGAAGGTGTTCTTGTTGAGTGCGGGATTGCCGCTTTGCATGTCGTACTCCAGTCGGTTCCTGTCCATCCTAGCCTGCCGCCGCAAGCCTTGCAGGCAGCGACCTCGCCTGCACGCCTCCGGTGCGAAGATGGCAGGCATTCGACAGACAGAGACCACCACCATGAGCCAGCAGTTCCACGTCGGCGACCATGTGCGCTGGAATTCCGAGGCCGGCTACGTCTCGGGCCATATCACCAAGGTGCATACCTCGGACACCACCTACAAGGGCCACAAGCGCCACTGCACCAGGGACGACCCGCAGTACGAGATCAAGAGCGACAAGACCGACCACGTCGCCATGCACAAGGGCGCGGCGCTGCAGAAGATCGCGTGAACGCCGCACTCGCCACGATCTGGACGATCGGCCACTCCACCCGCACGCTGGAGGAGTTCCTCGCCCTGCTGGCGGCGTACTCCATCGAGGCGATCGCCGACGTGCGCCGTTTCCCGGGCTCGCGGCGCTGGCCGCAATTCGCGCGCGACGCGCTGGCCGCCAGCCTGCCCGCGCACGGCATCGGCTACCAATGGCTCCCCCAGCTGGGCGGGCGCCGCCGCGCGCACCCGGATTCGCCGAACACCGCCTGGCGCAACGCGGCGTTCCGCGGCTACGCCGACCATCTCGCCAGCGCGGAATTTACCGAGGGCCTGGATGCGCTGCTGGCATTCGCCGCACAGCAGCGCACCGCGGTGATGTGCGCCGAAGCGGTGTGGTGGCGCTGCCACCGCTCGATCATCGCCGACGTGCTGAAGCAGCGCGGCATCGAGGTGATCCACATCCTCGACCTGCGGCACAGCGTGGTGCATCCATGGACTTCGGCCGCGCACGTCGAGGACGGCGAACTGAGCTACGCCGCGCCGCAATCGACGCTGTTGTAGCGCTTCAGCGCGGCGGGTTCTGGTACGCGCCCTGGGCCAGCTGCAGCAGGATCTTCATCTCCTCGCGCAGCGACAGCGGCGCGATCACCTCGGCATCCGGGCCGTACTTCAGCACGTCCATCAGCAGTTCCTTCGAGTTGGAGTAGGGCAGCTGCAGTTCGTAGCGGCCGTCGGCCAGCCACTCGCCCTTCTGCTGCGAATGCCAGTGCTCGTCGGCCACCCAGCGCGCGGCGTGCGAGGAGAAACGGATCGTGGCCCAGGCCTTGGGCTGGCCGGCGAAGATGCCGTAGCTGGAGGCGAGCGCCTGGTCGAGCTCCGCCTCGGGCACGTCGCGCGCGGGCGCATCCAGCGCCTGCGCCTCGGCGATGCGGTCCACCGCGAAGCTGCGCAGCGCCTCGCGGTCGTGATCCCACACGTCGAGATACCAGTTGTCACGGTAATGGGTGAGGCGTTGCGGCGACACGGTGCGGCGGCTGTCTGCACCGGTGGTGCGCGCACGGTAGCGGAAGCGCAGCTGCTTCCGCTCCAGCACCGCGCCGGCCACGATGCGGAACGCCTGCTGGTCGAGCTTGCGCGCACCCCACGGGATCACCCGGATGCGCTCGACCGGCAGCGCCTTGCCGCTGCCGCGGTCGGACAACAGGTGCTCGATGCGCGACTTGAACGGCGCCAGCGCGCCGGACAGCACGCCCGGGCCGCTACGGCCGATCAGCTCGTTCAGGGCCAGCAGCGCCGCCAGTTCGTCGGAGGTGAGCCATAGGCCCGGCAACTCGAAACGCTCGCCCTCGACCTGCTCGTAGCGGAACGCGGCGTGCTCGCCGCCCGCGCTCTCGATCGGCGCGCCCAGCGCATCGCGCAGGAAGCCGATGTCGCGGTACAAGGTGGCGCGCGAGCATTCCAGCTCGTCCATCAGCCTGGGCAGCGGCACCGGGTAATGCGCCGACTTCAGCAGGCGATGCAGGGTGAGGATGCGTTCGTAGCGGTCCATGGCGGGCTCGGCGGTCGCGGCGGGGGCTGCGTGGACTTCCTAGCATGGGTACGCCCGCCTGCGCCCGCAAGCCTGCCGAACGTTTGCCTAACCCGCATCCGCGGCGCCTGCCTTAATCTTGGCCCCCCCCGCGTTCCCCGGACGGAATCCACCCATGCAGCCCACCCGCGAGTGGCCCGACGCGATCGCTACCGGCACGACGACGCCGGTAGTGTCGGGCACCCGGCCGAACCACGCTGCCGCACTGCTGCAGGTGCTGGCGACTACCGGTTACGGCATCTGGCTGTGGCTGGGCCTGTCCCTGCTGCTGGGGCTGAGCCCGTCGGGCCGCAGCGGCACCCTGATCCCGCTGGGGCTGGGCGCCGTGCTGGTGGGCAGCGGCCTGCTGCTGGCCTGCCTGCGGATACCCGGGCTCGCCAGCTGGCACGGCTGGCGGCCGCGGCCGGGCCACCGCCCCACGCGTTCCGCGCTGATGGCGCTGGCGACCTGGCTGCCGGTGCTGGCGGTGGCGGGACTGGCGCATGGCGACAACAACTTCTGGGTGACCCGATTGGCCGGCACGGCGCTGATGCTGTGCAGCCTGGTCAGCCTGCTCTTGGCCACCCACGACGACCGCGCCCGCCTGCCGCCCGCGCTGCAACGCGCGACCGCCCTGCTGCCGGCCTGCCGCATCACCATCGCGGCCTACATCGGCGGCCTCTGGCTATGGCTGTGCGTGCTGGCCCAAGGCGAGTTCACCGGCGGGCGCGGCGCCTACCTGTGGGTCTTGCTGCTGCTGGCGCTGGCGTTGGGCCAGGGCCTGCTGGAAAGCGGCCTGTGGCAGTCCCTGCGCGAGCCCGAAGCGATCCCCGGCGAACCCACGGCGAGCCGCGGCCGCCTCCCCGCGCGCCTCGTCGCCTCGCTGCTGAGCTACGCACTGCCGTGCACGGCCCTGCTGCTGGGCGGCACCTCCGGCAGCCTGCTGGCCGCTGCGCTCGCCGCGCCCGGCTGCCTGCTGGGCCAGCTGCTGGAGCGCTGGCTGTACGAGGGCGCGCTGACCGACGCAGCTGGCGCGAAGCCGACCTGATCGGCCTGTGTTCATTGAAAATTCAAGCCGTTCCGTTAAGGTGTGACGCTTACAATTGCTTAACGAAACGGGATCCCCCACCCATGAACAAGACCCTGATGGCCGCCCTGCTGCTGGCGGCATGCGCCAGCTTCGGCGCCCAGGCGCAAGACGCCAACGACATCGCCAACAACGGCGGCTGGAGCGGCTCGGGCGAGTTCGGCTTCGCCTCCGCCACCGGCAACACCCGCTCGCAGAACCTCAACGCCAAGCTCGGCCTGAACCAGGAAAACGAGCAGTGGAAGAACAGCTTCTTCCTCGACGTGCTGCGCACCAAGGTGCAGCAGAAGGTGATCGACCAGAACGGCAACACCCTCACCCAGTTCAACACCACCGCCAACCGCTATGACGGCGGTGCCTCGGTGGGCTACAAGCTCGATCCGCGCAGCTACATCGTGGGCGCGGCCCGCTACGACCACGACCAGTTCGGCGCGAACCTGTGGCAGGGCGTGGTGTCGCTGGGCTACGGCTACATCGCGCTGAAGGACGCCCGCAACGAGCTGTCGTTCGAAATCGGCCCCGGTTACAAGGAATACCGGCCGGCGGCGCTTCCCGTGGAGATCAACGGCGTCTCCGTCCAGCAGGTGCAGCCGGTGCAGCACGAGCTGGTGGCCCGCGGCCTGGTCAATTACAAGTTCCGCCTCACCGACAACACCTCGTTCGAGGACACGTTCCTGACGGAAGCGGGCTCCAAGAACACCTACCTGCAGAACGACGCCGGCCTCGCCGTCAGCATGACCAAGAAGCTGGCGCTGAAGGTGGGCTTCCAGGTGCGCCGCAACAGCGACGTGCTGCCCGGCATCAAGAAGACCGACACGCTGACCACCACCAACCTGGTCTACAACTTCTAAAGATCGGGAAGCGGGCAAGCTGCAACGGCCCGCGCGCGGACCCAAGCGCCGCCGTGGGTCGGGCTTCAGCCCGACGTCGAAACCACGAGCCACCGATCGCGCGTGTCGGGCTGAAGCCCGACCTACCCGCCCAGAAAATCGGCGGCGCCCTGCGCGAACAGCGCCTGCGCCACCGCTTGCCCCAGCGCCACGGCGTCCTCGCCGTCCGCCTGCGCGTGCAGCAGGCGGCCGCTGGCCGCGTCGCCCACCAGGCCGCGCAGGTGTAGGCCACGTTCGGTGAGCGTGCACCACGCCCCCACCGGCACCGTGCAGCTGCCGCCCAGCGCCTGGTTCATCGCGCGCTCCGCGCCCACTTCCAGCCGCGTGTCGGCATCGTCCAGCACCGCGAGCAGGGACAGCGTGGCGGGCTGGTCGGCGCGCGCCTCGATTGCGATCGCCGCCTGCCCCGGCGCCGGCAGCCAGTACGGCGCGGCGAGCCGGCTGCGGATGCGCGCGGCCAGGCCCAGCCGTTCCAGTCCCGCGCAGGCCAGCACGATCGCGTCGTAGTGGCCGGCGTCCAGCTTCGCCAGCCGCGTGCCCACGTTGCCGCGCAGATCGCGCAGGTCGAGATCCGGCCGACGCGCACGCAACTGCGCCTGTCGACGCAGCGAAGAAGTGCCGACCACCGCGCCATGCGGCAAGGCTTCGATGTTGTCGAACTTGTTGCTGACG
>DATEKS010000147.1:0-15943 GCA_035277325.1 Rhodanobacter sp. | reverse complement strand
CGTCGACGTGGGCGACACCGCCGCGCTGCGCGCGCAGGCCGCGGCGCTGGTCGCCACCGCGCCGGTGCATATCCTGGTCAACAACAGCGGCGGTCCGCCGCCCGGCAGCGTGCTCGATGCCGCGCCGGAGGATTTCCTCGCCGCGTGGCAACAGCACCTGCTGGCCAACCACACGCTAGCGCAGACCGTGGTGCCGGGCATGCGTGCGGCGGGCTGGGGCCGCATCGTCAACGTGATCTCCACCTCGGTGCGCGAGCCGATCCCCGGCATCGGCGTGTCCAACACCACGCGCGGCGCCGTGGCGAGCTGGGCCAAGACGCTCGCCGCAGAGCTGGCGCCGTTCGGCATCACCGTCAACAACGTGCTGCCAGGTGCCACCCGCACGCCGCGCATCGAGCAGATCGTCGCTGCACGCGCGCAGAAAAGCGGCAAGCCGCTGGCCGAGGTGCAGCAGGCGATGGAAGCCGAGGTGCCGATGCGCCGCTTCGCGGAGCCTGCGGAAATCGCCGCCGCGGTAGCCTTCCTCGCCTCTCCCGCCGCGGGTTACATCACCGGCGTCAGCCTGCCGGTGGATGGCGGCCGCCTGCGCTCGCTGTAAGTCAAGAAGTCACGACGACGCGAATCGTATCGCCCGCGTACGCAGGCGTCCGGTGCAATCGCGGGCCGCGCAGCGTAAGCTTGCAGGGATGCCTTCCACGCGACTCGCCAACCTGATCGACGGCTGCCTCGTGCCGCCCCAGGCCGACCGCTGGCTCGACGTGTTCGAGCCAGCCACCGGCGAAGTCTTCGCCCATTGCCCCGATGCCGACGCCGCCGATGTCGCCGCCGCGGTCGCGTCCGCGCAACGCGCCGCGCCGGGCTGGGCCGCCACGCCCACAGCGCAGCGCGCGCGGCTGCTGCATCGCCTCGCCGACCTGGTCGAGGCGCGGCTGAACGAGTTCGCCGCGCTGGAATCGCGCGACAGCGGCAAGCCGGTGAAGCTCGCGCGCAGCGTGGACATCCCCCGCGCGGTGAGCAATCTGCGCTACTTCGCGGCTGCCGTGGAAACCTGGGGCAGCGAGTCGCATGCGATGGCGCCCGATCCATCCGGGCTGGGCGCGATCAACTACACGCTGCGCCAGCCGCTGGGCGTGGTGGGCTGCATCAGCCCGTGGAACCTGCCGCTGTACCTGTTCACCTGGAAGATCGCGCCCGCGCTGGCCGCCGGCAACGCCGTGGTGGCCAAGCCATCGGAAGTGACGCCCTGCACCGCCACCCTGCTTGGCGAGCTGGCCATCGAAGCCGGCCTGCCGCCTGGCGTGCTGAACATCGTGCACGGCCGCGGTCCCACGGTGGGCCAGGCCATCGTCGAGCATCCGGCGGTCAAGGCGATCTCCTTCACCGGCAGCACCGCCACCGGCGCGCACATCGCCGCCACGGCCGCCGCGCAGTTCAAGAAGGTGTCGCTGGAGCTGGGCGGCAAGAACCCGGCGATCGTGTTTGCCGACGCAAATCTTTCCGACGGGAACCTCGGCACCATCGTCCGCTCTGGCTTCGCCAACCAGGGCGAGATCTGCCTGTGCGGCTCGCGCCTGCTGGTGCAGCGATCCGTCTACGAGGCTTTCCGCGAGCGCTACCTGGAATGTGTGCGCGCGCTGCGCGTGGGCGATCCGGATGACGAAACCAGCGACCTCGGCGCACTGGTGTCGAAACCCCATTACGACAAGGTATTGGCCTGCCTCGCGCAGGCGCGCGCCGAAGGTGGACGTGTGCTCTGCGGCGGCGAAGCCGTCAGCGTGCCGGGACGCTGCGCGAACGGCTGGTTCGTGGCGCCCACGGTGATCGAAGGCTTGCCGAACGAGGCCGCCACCAACCAGCAGGAAATCTTCGGCCCGGTGGTGACGCTGATCCCGTTCGAGGACGAAGCGGAGGCATTGGCCATTGCCAACGGCACCGGCTACGGCCTTGCCGCCTCACTGTGGACACGCGACCTGTCGCGTGCGCACCGCCTGGCCGGCCAACTCGAATTCGGCATCGTGTGGATCAACTGCTGGATGCTGCGCGACCTGCGCACGCCGTTCGGCGGCATGAAGCACTCTGGCCTCGGCCGCGAAGGCGGCACCGAGGCTCTGCGCTTCTTCACCGAGCCCAAGAATGTCTGCATCCGCTATTGAAGGAATCCCGATGAATTCGCTGAAGGATCTGCTGGCCAACAACCGGCGCTGGGCCGAGCACGTCGTCGCGCAGGAGCCGGACTACTTCGAGAAGCTGGTGCACCAGCAAGCGCCGAAGTACCTGTGGATCGGCTGCTCCGACTCGCGCGTGCCGGCCACCCAGATCGTCGACCTGCCACCGGGCGAGATCTTCGTCCACCGCAACGTGGCCAACGTGGTGGTGCACACTGACCTCAATGCGCTCAGCACCATCCAGTTCGCGGTGGACGTGCTCAAGGTGAAGCACATCCTGGTGGTCGGCCATTACGGCTGCGGTGGCGTGGGCGCCGTGCTGAAGCAATCGCGTCTCGGCCTGATCGACAACTGGCTGCGCCACATCGGCGACGTCGCGCTCAAGCATCCCGACAAGCTCGACCCGGCCGTCGCGTTCGCGGTACGCCATGCACGCCTGTGCGAGCTCAACGCGGTCGAGCAGGCGGTGAACGTGTGCCACAGTACGGTGGTGCGCGAGGCCTGGGAGCGTGGCCAGCCGCTGGCCGTACACGCATGGATCTACGGTCTGGACAACGGCCACATCACCGACCTCGGCCTGGACGTGCGCGGCCACGAGCACTTGCCTGCCGCTTACGAGAGCGTGCTGGCCACGCTCGCCGAACGTTGGAGCGCGCAGTGAGCGACGTCGTGCGCAGCGAGGCTGCACCGGCACCGGTGGGCGCCTATCCGCACGCGCGGCACGTGGGCAATCTGCTGTTCCTCTCCGGCGTCGGTCCGCGCGAGCCGGGCACGAACGCGATTCCCGGCAACGTGCACGACGCCGACGGCAGGCTGGTGGCCTACGACATCGAGGCGCAGTGCCGCCAGGTATTCGCCAATGTGCGTGCTGTGCTGGAGGCGAGCGGCGCGCGCTGGGAAGACCTGGTCGACGTCACCGTGTTCCTCACCGACATGGCGCGCGACTTCGCCGCCTACAACCGGCTATACGCCGAACATTTCGCCGGTGTGGATGCCTGCCGCACCACGGTGGGCATCACCGCGCTCCCCACGCCGATCGCGATCGAGCTGAAGTGCGTGGCAGCACTGGGTTCTTGCGATCGTCCCTGATGGCGAGAGTCAAACGGGCGGCCATCCCTGGCCGCGCTTTTCAATAAAGCTCTTTCAATCATTCCTGAGCGCACAAAAAAACCCGCCGGCGCGCCGGCGGGTTTTCGTGATGCAGGAGCGTCGGCAATCAGCCAGCCGTGGAGGTCGAGGCAGGCTCGGACTTCTTGGCAGCCTTCTTGTGGCTCTTGTGGTGCTTGGCCTTGTGGTGGCTGGTGGTCTTGTGCTCGGGGGTCATGGCGTTCTCGGCGGCAGGTTCCGCGGTCTGCGGAGCCGTAGCCGGGGTGGTCTGCTGGGGAGCCGTCGGAGTGGCGGCCGGAGTGGCCTGCTGGGCCAGCACGGACCCGGAAAGGGCCACACCCGCGACGAGCAGAGAAGCAATGGCAAACTTGCGAATCATGATGGTGAGCCTCGATGTAATTGTGTATCGCGAACCCGGCCGGAACCCGGCGCCACGGGTGGCGCGACAACTCCACCATAGCAGCACCACCAGGGCAAAAAGTGCGGATTTTCCGGAATGCGTCGACCGCGGATATCCAGGCTTCAGCTTGGTGACGATGCGCATAACAAACCACTCTGCGCGCGCCCTCATTGCCTCGCAAATCGCGTAAGCGATGCCGGCGAACTGGCTGTGCCGGGGCCGACGCGCAGCAACAACCTCGTCAGAGACCAAATCGCGCCGGTGCGTAAGGCGCCGGATCAAGGACCGGCGTGGCGCCACCGAGCTGCGCGGCGACCAGCTCGCCGGTAGCCGCCGACATGCTCACTCCCAGCATGCCGTGCGCGGTGGCCAGGTGCAGGTTGGACCAACGCGTGCTCGGGCCGATGATCGGCACCTCGTCCACGCTCATCGGCCGCCAACCCCACCATTCCTCCAGTTGCTGTGGGCCTTCCGGCTCATGCAGTCCGGCGGCTGCACCGCGACGCAGGGCGTCGAGGCGGGCACGGTTGAGGCCTTCGGCGTAGCCGGAGAACTCCATCGTGCTGCCCAGCCGGTAGCCGCTGGCCCAGGTGGTGACGCAGACCTGCGCCTCGCGCAGCACCAGCGCGTGGCGCGGCGCCCGTGCCGGTCGCGTGTAGGTGATCGAATAGCCCTTGCCCGGCTGCATCGGCAGGCGCAGGCCCAGCGCGCGTGCCAACAGCGGCGACCACGCGCCCAGCGCCAGCAACACGCTTTCGCCCGCATACGCGCCACGCGTGGTGCGCACCCGGGTGATGCACCTGCCATCGGTATCGAAGCCTTCGATGCGCGCGCCGCTCTCGATCACTCCGCCCAGCTCCCGCACGCGCCGCGCCAGTTCGTCGGCGTAGCGGTCCGGCCGCAGTCGCGCATCCCCGGGATGGAACAGGCCGCCGACCACACCGGGCTTCAGCGCCGGCTCCATCGCCTCCACTGCATCGCCGCGCAGGCGTTGCACCTCGACGCCAAGGCGGTCCAGCACGGCGGCATGGTCCCGTTCGTCGGCCGCCATCGCCTGCATGCTGCGGTACACGTACAACTCGCCTTCCTCGGCGAATTCGCAATCCAGCGGCTCGTCCCGAACCAGTTCGCCCAGCAGCCGGCGCGAGCGCTGCAGGATCGCCGCGCGCGCCGTGGCGGCGCGATGGAAGTCGGTCCAGTTGCAATGCCGGGCGAAGCCCAGCAGCCAGCGCAGGCGCGGGCCGTCGAAACGGGGGTTGAGGTAGAGCGGCGCGTCGGCGCGCAGCACCGAACGCAGTGCCACACCCAGCGTGCCCGGCATCGCCAGCGGCGCGGCATGGCTGGGCGTGATCGTGCCGCAGTTGCCATGCGAGGCGCCGCAACCGGGCGTGCCCTGCTCCAGCACGCGCACAGTGGCGCCCTGCCTGAGCAGGAACAGCGCGCTGGCCAGTCCGATCACCCCGCCGCCGAGAACCAGCACATCCCCGCGAGTCGTATCCATCCGGCCATTGTAGCCGCCTGCTGCGTCGCGTCATGCGCAGGTTGCAGGTCGCAGGCAACATGCGTTGCGCCTACTCCCCAAAGGCAACAACCATGCTGGCCAGATACGCCGTTCGTGCAAGCTTCATTGCTGCGCTGCTGGCCTGCGCCAGCGCCGCCGCGCAATCGTTCGATCCCTCCGCGCTGAAATTGCTGCAGGCCATGGAGCGCAAGCCGACCACGCTGGCGCGCTACCAGTACCTCGTCCGGAAGGTGCCGGCGCTGTCGCACGACAACCAGGTGCTGGCGCTGCAGTTCATGGCCTTTTCGCAGGACGAACTCGGCCTCTACGACCAAGCCGTGTTCGGCTTCCCGCTAAAGAACAACCTGCCGGACGACCTCAAGCTGCCGACGCCGGCGGAGTGGAAGCCGGCGGATGCCGTCGACGCCATCGCCGCGCTCGCTGCGCAGCGACGCATCGTGATGGTCAACGAGGCGCACCACGACGGGCACACCCGGCAACTCACGCTGGAACTGTTGCCGCGGCTGCGCACGCTGGGCTTCACCTACTTCGCCGCCGAAGCGCTGGGCGACAACGACCCCGACCTCGCCAAGCGCAGCTATCCCGTGCGCAAGAGCGGCACGGAATATCTGCGCGACCCGATGTACGGCGACATCCTGCGCGAGGCGATCCGGCTGGGCTTCACCCTCGTCCCCTACGACAACACGCTCACCGGGCAGGCGCGCGAAACCGCGCAGGCCGAGGCCTTGTACCGGAAGGTGTTCGCGAAGCACCCCGATGCACGGCTGTTCGTGCATGCCGGCTATGCCCATATCGACAAGGTGCCGGGTCGCCTGGGCGATTGGCAACCGATGGCGATGCAGCTGGAAAAGCTTACCGGGCAGGCGCCACTCTCCATCGACCAGACGGATTTCCTCGAAACCGGCCTGGACACCTCGGATCCCTACCATCGGCTCGCGCATGCGTTCCCGTCCGACAAGCCCGAGATCCTGCTGAACCGCCAGACCGGCCAGCCGTGGAGCGCGCGGCCGGCGGCCTACGACATCAACGTGATCCTGCCAGCCACCCTCAACATCGAGGCCTTTGGCAAATACAAATACGGAGGTCGGCTCAACTACGAACAGGCCGGCCTGCCACACGTGCTCGACTACAACGAAATGCAGCGGGCGGGCTGGCTCTCGCTGGGCGGCAAGCGGCGCTCCTATCCGATAAACACGGCGTTGTGCAGGGGCGTGATCCCCTGCGTGGTCAATGCGTACTACCCTGGTGAACCGAACGACGCCATCACCGCCGACCGCTACGCCTTCATGGGCCCCACCGAAACCAGCAAGCTCTACCTGCGTCCCGGCACATACCGGCTGCGCGCCAGCGACAGCGATGGCCATACGCTGTCGGAAAGCACCATCCAGATAGCGCCGCCCTGACCCTTGCGCCGAAAAGATTACGGGCGTAGTCTTCAATTGGACTACGCCCGTAATCTTTTCAGGTGCAACCATGCCGAACCCCGTTCCCGCGATCAGCGAAGCCGAAAGCCGCGTGATGGAAGTACTGTGGCGCAAGGCGCCGCAGGCTTCCGAGGACGTCGTCGCCGCCGTGCAGCGAGACAGCGACTGGCACGAGAAGACCATCCGCACCCTGCTCGGCCGCCTGCTCGGCAAGGGCGCGGTGAGCGCCGAGAAGGATGGCCGGCGCTACCTGTACGCCCCCGTGCTGACCCGCGAGCAATGGCAGTCGCAGGAAAGCCGCAGTCTGCTCGACCGCGTGTTCGGCGGCCGGCTCAGTCCGCTGCTGGCCCACTTCAGCGAACACGAGAGGCTCGGCACGAAAGACATCGCCGAACTGCGCAAACTGCTCGAGGCCATCGAGAAGAAGGAGCGCTGAGATGGACACCTTTCTGCTGCGCAGCCTGCTGTTCGCGACCGCGGCGCTGATCCTGGTGCTGCTGGCCCGCCGTCCCGTGCGGCGATTCTTCGGTGCCGGCCCCGCATTCACGCTGTGGCTGTTGCCGGTACTGGCGATGGCGCTGCCCGGCCTCCCGGACCTGCCCATGCGCTGGACCGTGCTGCCGGCCATCCGGGCCCTGCCCGAGGCCGCCACCGGCGTTGCGATCGCGCAAGCCAGCGCATCCCTGCCGTGGCTGCGCTGGCTGTGGCTGGCCGGCACAGTCGCGGTGACATGCCGGCTGATCGCGCACTATCTGCGGCTTCGCCGCCAAGGCCACCCGTTGCCGGCGACGATAGCGGATCGCCTGCGACGCGAACTGGAGGGCTTCGATCCATGCCGGCTGCGCCTGCACCCGGCTGGCCCGGCTCTGCTGTGGGCACCTCGCAGCCTGCTGCTGTTGCCGGCGGATTTCATGGAACGCTTCGATGCCGCCGAGCGGCGCCTGGTGCTGCGCCACGAACTCTCCCACCTGCGTCGCGGCGACGCGCTGTGGAACCTGCTTGCCGAACTGGCGTTCGCGCTGCTGTGGTTCCACCCGCTGGCCTGGCTGGCGCGGCCACGCTTCCGGCTCGACCAGGAACTGGCCTGCGACGAACGCGTGCTGCGCGACGCACCGAGCGATGCAGCCGGCTACGCCCACACCTTGTTGCACAGCATCGGCTTCTCCCCGATGCCGGCGCTGATTCCCTGGCTCGCCGAGCCCCAACTCAAGGAGCGACTCACCATGATCCAGCGTCACCGCCCCGGCGCCCTGCGCCGCCGCTTCGGCTATGCCATCCTTGCCGTGCTGATGGCCGGCAGCGTGTTCGTGGTGCAGGCCGCGACCAGCAACCGGAAGGCCAGCCAGGACCTTACCTTCAACGCCCGCATCCAGCCGCGCTATCCCGAGGCGGCAATCAAGAACAAGGAGCAGGGCACGGTGGTCCTGAAGGTGCGTGTCGGCAAGGACGGCAGGCCGCTCAAGATCGATGTCGACCCGGCGACCAGGGCAGCGCCTGACCTGATCGAGTCCGCCCGCGAAGCCGCCATGCAGTGGCGCTTCAACCCGGCCCTGAAGAACGGCAAGCCGGTCGAGGGCTCTGCCCGGGTGCCGGTCGAGTTCAGCCTGACCGCACTCCCCGGCAAGGCCGGCCAGGACAAAGTTGAGAAACCAAGTTCGAAATAGAAGAAAATCGATTGATTTGCATGTGAATTATTGACTTGATAACCTCGGCGCGTCTCACGCCGGGGTTGTCTCGTGAATCCGCAGCTCGCCGCCCGACCCGCCACTTCGCCTGCGCGCATCGCACGGCTGGCGCTGCTGACGGTCGCGATTGCACTGCTGGCCGCCTGTGCTGGCGCCCCCCGTCGCAGCGGCACCACGCAGTCGGCGCTTGCCAGCGAACCCGCGCGCGGTCCCGAGGGCGAAATCGCCGCCGCCAACGACGTGCTGTTCCGCGCCATGGCCCTGGTCGGCACGCCTTACCGCTACGGCGGCAACACCCCGGCTGGCGGCTTCGATTGCAGCGGCCTGGTCGACTACATCTACCGCAACGCCACCGGCCTGCAGCTACCGCGCACCTCGGGCGAGATGGCGGGCATGGATGCGCGCAAGGTGAAGCGCATGACCCAGCTGGTCAGCGGCGACCTGGTGTTCTTCGACATCGGCGGCCGCATCAGCCACGTGGGTGTGTACGTGGGCAAGGGCCGATTCGTGCATGCGCCGAATACCGGCGGCACGGTGCGGCTGGACGACATCGACGGGCCGTACTGGCGCGACCACTTTGCTTATGGGAGAAGGGTGCTGGATTGACCTGCGCTCGACTCCCCTCTCCCGCAAGCGGGAGAGGAAGCAAACGAAAAGCGGCGCCTAAGGCGCCGCTTTAGCTTGGACTCTTGATCCGCTGGTCAGTGCTCCGCACTGCCAGGCGGATGCGCGTGGCCGTGCTTGATTTCTTCCTCGGTGGCATCACGCACTTCCTGGATCGCCACGTCGAAGTCCAGCGTCTTGCCGGCCATCGGGTGGTTGAGGTCGACGTCGATCGTGCTCATGCCGACCTTGTGCACAGTCACCGCGCGCTGGCCGCCTTCCTTCAGCGCCAACACGGTGGTCATGCCGGGCTTGAGGTGTCTGGCGTGCTGGAAGTACTTCTTCGGCACGCGCTGGATCTGGCCTTCCTGGCGCTCGCCGTAACCGTCGGCCGGGGCGATCGTCGCCTTGACCTCGTCGCCGGCGGCGTGGTCTTCCAGCGCCTTCTCCAGCCCCGGGATCAGCTGGCCGTGGCCGAGCAGGATCCACAACGGCTCGCCGTTGTCGTGCGAGCTTTCCACCTTCGCGCCATCCACGCTGAGCGTGTAGTGCAGCGCGACGACCTTGTCCTTGCCAGCCTTCATTGCCTGTCTCTCGAATGGGTGCAAAGCGCCGATTCTATCAGGACGCCGCCTTGCCGAACCCCGCCCCGCGCGCTTCCGGCCCCAGCCACACCAGCGCCGCCAGCGCCACGGCCACCACCGCGATCCACAGCGACATGGCGAAGGCGAAATCGCCGCCATGCCGGTGCGCGATCCAGGCCTGCGCGGTGGCGGTGCCGGCGGCGAGCAGGTTGCCGAGCTGGTAGGCAAAGCCCGGCAGAGTGCCGCGCACCGCGTCCGGCGAGAGCTCGTTGAGATGGGTGGGCACCACGCCCCAGGCACCCTGCACCATCACCTGGATCAGGAACGCGCCGATGCCGAGCAGCAGCAGCGAGCCACCGTGCATCCACAACGGGATCACCGGGATCGCCAGCAGCGCGGCCACGATCATCGCGCGCCGGCGCCCCACCTTTTCCGACCACGCGCCGAAGAACAGGCCGCCCGCCAGCGCGCCGAGGTTCAGCAGCGCCATCAGCAGGAACGCCGTGCCCGAGCCGGTGGGCAGGTGCAGGTTCACTTCCTCGAAGGTGTGGTACATGTCCTGCGAGCCGTGGCTGAACGCGTTGAACGCGCACATCAGTACGATCATGTAGGCGAACAGCTTCCAGTGTCCGCGCATCGCCTCGCCCACGCCGACCTTGCCGTGCGCCTGCCGCCCTGCCTGCCACACCGGGGACTCCGGCACCGTGCGCCGGATGTACAGCACCAGCAGTGCCGGCAGCGCGCCCACCACGAACAGGCCACGCCAGCCGATGTGATCCACCAGCAGCCAATTCACCAGTGCGGCAAGGAAGAAGCCGCAGGGATAGCCGCTCTGCAGCAGGCCGGATACCAGGCCGCGCGACTTCGGCGGAATCGACTCCATCGCCAGCGAGGCGCCGATGCCCCATTCGCCGCCCATCGCCACGCCGAACAGGAAGCGCAGCGCCAGCAGCATCGCCAACGAGGTGGAGAACGCGGTGGCCAGCTCGAACAGCGAGAACAGCACCACGTCCAGCATCAGGATCGGCCGCCGCCCGTAGCGGTCCGCCAGCCGGCCGAAGATCAGCGCACCCAGCGGCCGCGCTGCCAGGGTGAGGAACAGGCCGTAGGTCACCGCCTGGTTGTCGGTGTGGAACTCCTTCGCCACGCCCACGATCACGAAGGTCAGCAGGAAGTAGTCGAACGCATCCAGCGTCCAGCCGAGGAAGCTGGCCAACACGGTGTGGCGCTGCTCGCGGTTCAGTTCGCGCAAAGACGACAGCAGCGACATGGCGTGCACTCCGCAAGGCGATGGCGCAGGCTAGCACGGCGCCAAGCTTGCCTCGCACCGCGATCTGCAGGCACCATCACCGCATGCACGATCGCGACGCCACCCCGCCGCCGCTCGGTCGCGCCGCCCGCCACGCCATCGCGCAACGCTACCCCGGCCGCTTCCAGCGTGGCTACGCGCAAGGCAAGATGGCCGGCGACCCGGTCTACGCCGCGGCAGCCACGCAGCTCGCCGAAGCACCACCCCACCCCTTGCTCGACATCGGCTGTGGCATGGGACTGCTCGGCCAGTACCTGCATGGATGCGGCCTGCTGCACGGCTATCTCGGCATCGACCTCGACACCCGCCGCATCGACGCCGGCCGCATCGCCGCGGCCACGCTGGCGCGGGCGCCGCTGCAACTGCAGTGCGGCGATGCCACGCAACTGCCCGACTTCCGCGGCCACGTGGCGATGCTGGACGTGCTGCATTACCTGCCCGCCGCGGGGCAGGCCGCGCTGCTGCATGCCGCCGCAGCGCGAGTGGCGCCGGACGGCGTGCTGCTGATCCGCAACGTGCTGCGCGAGGCGAACTGGCGCTTCCATGCCACCCGCGCCGAGGAATGGTTCCTGCGCGCCAGCCGCCAGTTGCGCATGGGCGCCCAGCATTACCCCGACGCGGACGAGGTTCGCGCACCGCTGCAGTCGCTCGGCCTGTCCGTGACGATCCGGCCACTGCGCGGGCGCACCCCTTTCAACAGCTACCTCGTGGTGGCGCGGCGCCGCGGCTGAAGCAAGGCGGCGACCGCGCCGGACAGCAGCGCTGGCATCCGCTATAATCGGCACACGGCTTCCCGCCGTTGGCGGCTTCGCTGCCCCCATCCCCCAAAGATCGCAACACGGTTCCGCATGAACGCTCCGGGTTGCACAGGAGTGTTTTCATGTCTTTCGAATCGCTGGGCCTAGCGCCCGCGTTGCTGCGTGCGCTTGCCGAACAGGGCTACGCCGAACCCACCCCGGTGCAGGCCGGTTCCATCCCGCTGGTGCTGCAGGGCCACGACCTGCTCGCCGCCGCGCAGACCGGCACCGGCAAGACCGCCGCGTTCGCGCTGCCGCTGCTGCACAAGCTTTCCAGCGCCGGCCCGACCATGACGCGCCGCCCCCGCGCGCTGGTGCTCACGCCCACCCGCGAGCTGGCCGCGCAGATCCTCGACAACGTGCAGGTCTACGGCAAGCACCTGCGGATCTCCGCCACGACCATCTTCGGCGGCGTCGGCATGGGCCCGCAGATCAACGCGCTGCGCCGCGGTGTGGACATCGTGATCGCCACCCCGGGCCGCCTGATCGACCACATGCAGCAGCGCACGATCGACCTTTCCGGCGTCGAGACGCTGGTGCTGGACGAGGCCGACCGCATGCTCGACATGGGCTTCCTGCCGGCGCTCAAGCGCATCCTCGGGGCGCTGCCGAAGCAGCGCCAGACCCTGCTGTTCTCCGCCACCTTCGCGCCGGAGATCAAGGCGCTGGCGCTGCAGTTCATGCGCGAGCCGCGCGAGGTCTCGGTGACCCCGCCGAATACCGTGGCCGCCACGGTGAGCCACCACGTGCACCCGGTGGACGCCGAGCGCAAGCGCGAGCTGCTGCTGCACGTGCTGGCGCAGGACAGCCGCCGCCAGACCCTGGTCTTCAGCCGCACCAAGCACGGCGCCGACAAGCTGGTGAAGTACCTGGAGCACGCCGGCCTGCGTGCCGCGGCGATCCACGGCAACAAGAGCCAGAACGCGCGCACCAAGGCGCTGGCCGACTTCAAGAGCGGCCGCATCACCGTGCTGGTCGCCACCGACATCGCCGCGCGCGGCATCGACATCGACCAGCTGCCGATGGTGATCAACTACGACCTGCCCATGGTGGCCGAGGACTACGTGCACCGCATCGGCCGCACCGGCCGTGCCGGCAGCACGGGCATGGCGGTGTCGCTGGTCAGCCACGACGAATCGGGCCTGCTGCGCGACATCCGCAAGCTGCTCAAGGACGAGATCGCGATCAGCGACGTGGCCGGTTTCGCGCCCTCCTCGCCCCTGCGCCTGGACGCCGGCGCGCCACGCCCCAAGCAGGGCCTGCGCCAGCCGCGTTCGCCGCAGCGCCCGCCGCAGCGCCAGCAGGGTTCGTCGCATCGTCCGCACGGCCACGCACAGCAGGGCAATGGCGAACACGCCGCGGGCAACCGCAAGCGCCGCCGCCGGCCGCGTCCTGCCGCGAAGGCTTGACCCCCCTCCCAACCTCCCCTTGCTTGCAGGGTGGAGGAGAAAGTGCGCTCCCCTGCCAGCAGGGATGAGCAAGTGTGCTCCCTCCCCTGCTTGCAGGAGAGGGCCGGGGTGGGGTGCTTTTCAGTCGCCCGGCTGGGTCCGTGCGGTAAGCACGTGGTCCTCCCACACGCCGGCGATCTGCAGGTAGCGCTTCGCGTAGCCCTCGCGCTCGAAGCCCAGCCGCGTCAGCAGGCGCGCGCTGCGCTCGTTGCGCGGCAGGTGGTTCGCCATCACGCGGTGCAGGCCCAGCTCACCGAAAGCCCAGTCCAGGCCGGCCTGCAGGGCTTCGTGCATCAGGCCCTGCCCCTGCATATGTGCCGCCGTGCCGTAGCCGAGGTGGCAGGCCTGGAATGCGCCGCGCACCACGTTGGCGAGGGTGAAGCTGGCGAGGATTTCCCGTTGGTCGCGGTCGAACACCAGCAGTGGATAGCCGCGATCCAGCCGTGCGTGCTCGCGGCCCTCGGCGATGGCCTGCACGCAATGCTCCAGCGTGCAGTACGCCTCTTCGCGCAGCGGCTCCCACGGTGCGAGATGCGCGCGGTTCGCCACGCGATAGCGCAGCAGTTCCGGCGCATCCGCCTCCTCGGCGAGGCGGATGCAGGTGCGTTCGGTGTGCAGTCGCGGCGCGAGGTTCACGGCGTCAGCGTTCCTGGTCGGTCGGGCGCATCAGCACTTCGTTGATGTTGACGTGCGACGGGCGGCTCACGCAGAAGGCGATCGCCTCGGCCACGTCCTGACTCTGCAGCTGGCGCATGCTGTCGGCCCAGGCGTTGAGCGCATCCTTCGTCGCGGCATGGCCGATGTGCTCACGCAGCTCGGTCTCGACGACACCCGGCTCGATCACGCTGACGCGGATGTTGTCCTTGTACACCTCGCGCCGCAGCGCCTCGGAGAACGCCACCACGCCGAACTTGGTGGCGGAATAGGCCGCCGCGTTCGGGTTGGCCACGCGTCCGGCGGTGGAGGAGATGTTGACGATGTGGCCGTCGCGCCGCGCGCGCATGCCGGCCAGCGCCGCCTGCGTGGCGGCGATCAGGCCGAGCACGTTGAGTTCCAGCATGTGCCGCCAGCGGCCGAGATCGGCTTCGGCGACCGGCTCCAGGTACATCACGCCAGCGTTGTTGACCAGGATGTCGAGGCGGCCGTAATGCGCCTCGGTTTCCTGCACGACGCGCTGAGCCGCGGCCTCGTCGGCGAGGTCGGCGGTCAGCACCAGCGGCTCGGCGCCCAGCCCTTCCAGTTGCTTCGCCAGGGCGTCCAGACGCTCGCGGCGGCGCGCGGCGATCGCCACTTTGGCTCCTTGCCGCGCCAGTTCCAGCGCGGTGGCCTCGCCGATGCCCGAAGAGGCACCGGTGACCAGCGCGACACGGCCATTCAGTCTGTTCGACATGTCTGTTCCTTTATGGGTGGCACGGGGGGGAGACGACATGTGAAGGGTGGGGTCACGGCAAGCTGATACAATCCCCGCCCGACTCCGCATGCGCGCCGCGCATGCCATCCCGAGGTTCCCCCATGTCCGCCCCGTCTCCCGATTCCGCCCCGGCTGCCGCCGGCTTCGGCGCGCTCGCGCTTTCGCCGGAGGTGCAGCGCGCGCTCACCGACGTGGGCTACGAGTCGCCCTCGCCGATCCAGGCCGCCACCATCCCGCCGCTGCTGGAAGGCCGCGACGTGCTGGGCCAGGCGCAGACCGGCACCGGCAAGACCGCCGCGTTCGCGCTGCCGATCCTGTCGCGCATCGACCTCAAGCCCGGCAAGCCGCAGGCCCTGGTGCTGGCGCCTACGCGCGAGCTGGCGATCCAGGTGGCCGAGGCGTTCCAGCGCTACGCCGCGCACCTGCCCGGCCTGCAGGTGCTGCCGATCTACGGCGGCCAGAGCTACGGTCCGCAGCTGCACGCGCTGCGCCGCGGCGTGCACGTCGTCGTCGGCACGCCGGGCCGCGTGATCGACCATCTGGACAAGGGCACGCTCGACCTCTCCGAGCTGAAGTACCTCGTGCTCGACGAAGCCGACGAGATGCTGCGCATGGGCTTCATCGAGGACGTCGAGAAGATCCTGCAGCAGACCCCGGAGAGTCGCCAGGTGGCGCTGTTCTCGGCCACCATGCCGGCGCCGATCCGCAAGATTGCGCAGAAGCACCTGAAGGAGCCGGTGGAAGTCACCATCAAGGCGGCCACCACCACCGCGGCGAACATCCGCCAGCGCTACTGGTTCGTCAGCGGCGTACACAAGCTGGACGCGATGACGCGCATCCTCGAGGCCGAGCCGTTCGACGCGATGATCATCTTCGCGCGCACCAAGCAGGCCACCGAGGAGCTGGCCGAGAAGCTGCAGGCGCGCGGCCTGGCCGCCGCCGCGATCAACGGCGACATCGCCCAGCCGCAGCGCGAGCGGGTGATCCAGCAGCTCAAGGACGGCAAGCTCGACATCCTGGTCGCCACCGACGTGGCCGCGCGCGGCCTCGACGTGGAGCGCATCAGCCACGTGCTGAACTACGACATCCCCTACGACACCGAGAGCTACGTGCACCGCATCGGCCGCACCGGCCGCGCGGGGCGCAGCGGCGAGGCGATCCTGTTCGTCACGCCGCGCGAGCGCGGCATGCTGCGCGCGATCGAGCGCGCGACGCGCCAGCCGATCGAGCCGATGGCGTTGCCGACCATCGAAACGGTGAACGAGCAGCGCGTGAACCGCTTCCTCGGCCGCATCACCGACGCACTGGGTGAAGGCAAGACCGACTTCTTCCGCGACCTGCTGCAGCGCTACGAAAGCGAGCACAACGTGCCGGCGATCGAGATCGCCGCCGCGCTGGCCAAGCTGCTGCAGGGGGATGCCCCGTTCCTGCTGACCCCGCCGGTGCGGGCGGCGCGTGAAGAGCGCGCGCCGCGTGAACGCAACGACC